>JAKFYL010000241.1 GCA_021730845.1 Planctomycetota bacterium
GATGGCGAAGCCGGCACACATGCCTGCGCAGTGCGCCGAACCCGCGAGTCCTAGCAGCGCGAACGGCCAAAGCTGCTGCCAGGGGTTCATGGCGAGTGCCCGCTGACTTGCTGCATGTCCGCGCCGGCGGGCAAGCGCCCCAGGCGCAAGGGCGTGGAGTCCCGGCGCCCGGCTGTAGTGCCTTCGCAGGCCGCGATGCAGTCTCCGCAGCGCAGGCAGTTGGCCAGGTTGCTCAGTCCGTCGGGATAAAAGCCTATTCCGGGCCGGGTATCCGCGCTGGCCATTGCGCGCGGCTTGAGGTCGACCGGGCAGACATTCTCGCAGGCGTGACAGTCCGTGCAGGCCTGCGGATTCGCGAACTCGACGCCCGTGGTGCTGGTCGGTCCCAGTACGGCGAAGTAGATCCCGGATGGGCAGTAGTCGCGGCAAAAGCGCATACCGAGCCTGGCCGTCAGGGCCCAGAGCACAAGGCTCGGGCCCAGCAGCAATGCACTGGCAAGCGCCACCGCGAGGGTGGAACCGTGCAAGAACACACGCCAGTCGACCCAGAAGGAAAACATCACCGCGGATAGCAGCGCGCAGGTTGCAAACAGCACTCCTTGCCAAACCAAGCGCTGCCAAGCCGTGCGCGCGCGCCACCGAAACCACTCGGCCAGCCGGTTGATGTTGCCGATCGGACAGCCGAAGCCGCACAACCAGCGGCCGAAGAAACGGCTTACCAGGATGATGGCGATGTTGATGGCTAGGAATGGAAACAAGAACGCCTTGGCCGCCTCGACGAACCCGACTTGCTTGCCGAGCCAGGCGTGACGACCGGACCACAGGTCGAAACGCAACGTATTCGTGAGCGGCATGAGCCAGATCGCCAGCGTGGCAACGATCGCGATGCCCCAGCGCAGTTTCGTGTAGCGGTGCAGGCCGGCGAGCTTGGCGCCCAGCCCATACAGGATGCGTTCGCGTTTGGGGCCGATAGGCATGTTCGAGTCCTCGCGCTCAGGCCACGCGGGTTCTGCCGGCCTCGGCCAGAGTCGGAGCGAGCTGGGTCGCGGCGTTTGCGCTCGGCTCAAAGCGCGATCTAGCGCCGAGCCTGGATCTTAGGAGCGCGCAGTTCAGGACGGTCAAAGTGCTCGAGGCGACCATGGCCAGCGCGGCGTAGACAGGCGTAAGCCGCCCGGCCACCGCGAGCCATAGGCCGGCGATGTTGTAGGCAAAGGCCCACACCAGGTTGCCGCGTGCGGTGTTCACGGCCGCGCGGGCCGTATCGAGCAGCAGCACGACCAGCCCCAAGTCGTTGTGCATCAAATTGACCGCGGCCGTTTCCATGCTCGTTGGCGAGGCCGTGCGCATGCTGATACCGACGTCGGCCGCCGCGAGCACCGGTGCGTCGTTGAGTCCGTCGCCGACGAAAAGGACCCCCTGATTGCCCTGCTGGCGAACCAGCACGGCCTTTTCGTGTGGCAACAACTCGGCCGTGACGGGGATTCCCAGCTGGCGTTCCAGCGCCAGGGCCGGGCCGCGGGCGTCGCCTGTCAGCGCCATGGGGTGCAACCCGCGGCGTTTGAGCTCGGCGAGCGTGGCGCCCGCCTCCGGCCGCACTCGAGCGTGCAGAACGAACTCGGCCAGCGTTTGCACTTGATCGCTCAAGGTCACACGCGTGTCGGTCTCTTCGCCCGGATCGGCATCCAAGGCGCGTGGGCCCATGGAGCGTTGCACGCGATAGGTTTTTCCCGCCAGCGAACCCTCGATCCCGACGCCTGGGATGGCCCGGAAATCCTCGACCATCGGCAAGCGGGCGCCATCCTGCTCGCGCCAGGCCCCGACGATCGCCCTGCCGACCGGGTGCTCGCTGCCCAGTTCCAGCGCCGCGGCCAGGCGCAGCGCGTCCTTCGCATCGAGCAGCATCGCGACCGTCGGCGAGAGTTCGACGCGCTCGAGTGACATGTCGCCACTGGTCAACGTTCCGGTCTTGTCGAACACCACGCGCCGCGCGCGATGCAAGCGCTCGAAAACATCGCCGCCGCGTACCAGCATGCCGCGCTTCCAGGCCTCTCCCAAAGCCACCCAAAAGGCTAGCGGGGTCGCCAGACCCAAAGCGCAGGGGCAAGCGATCAAGACCACGGACAGCGCGTGGAACAGCGCGGCCCCGAGATCGGCCTTGACGGCGTACCAAGAAAACGTGCCAACGGTGAGCGCCAGCACGGCGGGGGAGAACCAGGCCGTGATTCGATCCGCAAGCTTGACGATGCCGGCTCGCTGGTTGGCTGCTTGCGACAACAGACGCGTGATTTCGTCCATCAGGCGCATGCCGCTGACAGCGGTGGCTTGCACCAAGAGCGTCCCGTCGATGACCATGGACCCCGCCAGCACGCGATCACCGAGTGCGTGAGCGCGAGGCTGCTCTTCGCCAGTGATACTGGAAGTGTCCAAAAAGCTTCGGCCTTCGACGACCACACCGTCGACCGGCAGCACATCTCCCGGGCGCACGCGCACGATGTCGCCGACGACCAATGAGCCCGCCTGTACAGCGTGTTCGTTGCCTTGGACCACGCGCTGGGCAGGCGGCAGACGAGCGGGAACCAAAGTCGAGAGCGCGCTCTTGGCGCGCTCTCTGGCGCGCACCTCCAGCCAGCGCCCCAAGGTGAATAGCACCAGCACCATGGTGGCGGTCTCGAAGTACACGCTGGCGCTATCCAGCCACAGACCAAGGCAGGATACGGCCCAGGCAGCGGCTACGCCGCACGCGATCAAGCACTCGGCGCTGAGCCAGCGTTTTTGTCGCAGAACGGATTCGGCCAGCGGCAACCCCAGCAGCACGAGGACCGGGATGGAGAGCGCGAACGCACCTAGCCGCATGAGCCCCTGCATGGCGCGCGACGTGCCGTCGGTCACGCGCGGATCCATGCCGTACAGACTCAGCGAAAAGGCCATGACTCCCATGGCCAGAAAGGCGGAAACCGCAACCCGCGCAAACAGTCGACTGGAAGGCGCGGCTTGCTCGCCGGGTCCCGCTTGGAAGAACTCATGCGCCAGGAAACAGCCGGAGCAACAAAAGGGCCCAGGGCGCGACCCCAGCGGCAACCCGCAGTGGTCGCAGGCCCGCGCGACATCGACCTCGGGCTGGTTCACCGCGCTGATTCGACCTTGGCTCCGCGCGGAACGGCCGGCCCTTGCTTCAGATAGTCCGGCAGCTGGTACTCCAGCACGTACCAGACGAAGAACACCAGAAAGCTCAAATAGAACAACAACAAGTACCACGGCACCCCGCCCTTGCCGAAGCCCAGCAGGGCAGGCTTGGAATCGCCAGGCTCGAGCGCCGGAATTTTTTCACTCTCGTTCATCACAAACCTCTGCGTGCGGAGTTCTCGGCGTTTTCCTGCTCCGCGAAACGCTTGAGCATGTCGTGCTTGGGTCGTTCGATGTCGCGGAACTGACCCGCCAGGAAGGCCCAAGCCAAGAGGAACAGGAAACCCAAGGCCACGAAGCCGTAGACCATGATCGGATCGAAAGCGAACCCCGCCAATTCGTCGCGGCGTATGGTCTTCAAGAAGGAAAACAACTTGTAGGTGAACATGCAGCCCGCGATCGTGACTGCTGTGACGAAGAAGGCCAGAATCCGGCGCCTAGCGGAGGGCCATTCTTCGCGCCTGACGTCGCTACCGCTCATGGCTGCGCCTGCTGGCCCGAGGTCCCGAGCCACTGCAAATAGGTGACCAAGGCGAAGCCGTCGGCCTTGGGTGCGCCCTGTTTGGTGAAGTAGTAGGCGTAGGGCGGCATGACCGAGTTGGGTACGACATTCTTGGGATTGATGAGATGGGCGATGTGCCAATCGTTCGAGTGCTTGCCGCCTTGCCGAGCCAGGTCCGGTCCGACGCGGCGCGTGCCCCACAGGTGGGGCTTGTTGAGGGCGTTCTGGTACTCCTGGGCCGTGGACGGAGGCCCAAAGCGTTGCGCTTCGTTGGAGACCACGCGCACGTACTGGCTGTGGCAGTGCCAGCAAGCCTGGCCCACGTACAAATCGCGGCCGCGCTGCAACGCCTTGGCGTACGACTGGGGCGAGATTGTGCCGTAGGCTGCTTCGAACTCGGACGGGAAGGCCTGGGCGAGTCCGACGAACTCTTGGCTTGGTTGCGCGGCCAATTGCTCGAGCGACTTGTATTCCATGTCGTGGTAACTGTGCAAAGTCATCCACGGGAAGATCATGCTGAGCACGAGCGCCACGACGAAACAGCCGATTCCGGCCACGAAAAACAGGGTATAGAACTTTTCCATGGGCTCTCGATTAGTCCGCGTTGGCGGGAATGAGGTGCAATTCTTCGCGGTACTCCGCCCCCCGGCGTGCCGTCATCCACATGTTGTAGAGGCCGCACAACAGTCCGGTCAGCATCAAGCCACCGGCGAAAGAGCGCACCCACCAGAAGGGGATCGAAGCGTCGACGATGTCCATCCAATCGTTGAGTTCACGTTGCATGAATCCGTGAATCAACCCGGCAATCGTCAGGTCAGTGAACATGACCGCGATACCCACGGTCGACAACCAGAAATGCCACGAGCGCAGGGAGTTGCTGTACCACTCCTTGCGCACGATGCGCGGCCACAACCAGTCGATCACGCCGAACATCCAGAACGTGAACGTGCCGTACATGATCATGTGCGCGTGACCGACGACCCAATCGGTAAAATGGATGATCTTTTGGAACATCCACGTGACCTGGAACGAGCATTGCAAGCAGGTGATGAAGTACATCACGGCGCCGGCGTAGAACCAGCGAATGGCCATGCTCGTGCGCAGGGCGCTGAAGCGGCCGCGCAGCGTCATGAAGAAGTTGACCACCACGGTGGTGACTACGACTTCGATCGCGATGGTGGTCGTGATGGCGCCGAATTCGACGTAGTCGGGAATCGGGCTGATCAGGAAGTGGTGCACGCCGCCCAGCGGATAGAAGAAAGCCAGCGCCCAAAAGCCGATGATCGACAGCGAGTGACTCCAAATCGGGCGGCCCAAGATCAGCGGCACGAAGAAGTACATCAGTCCCCAGCCCATAGGCGTCACGTACAGACCCACCAGGTCGTGGATGAACAGGCCAGTCACGGCGGCGCCCGCCGCGCCCGGGAGCACCCATTCGGGAAGGATGGTGCCCATCAAGTAGGTCAGGGCGAGCCACACCAAACCGGACGTGAAGTACCACAAGCTGACGTAGTACTGGCGCTGGCGCGCGCGGTACAAAGGCACCATCATTTGGACGATCAGCAGCACGGCGCCGACGACCACCAGCAAGTCGACGGGAATCCAGTTGGGTTCGAACGTGCCGGGCCTAAATCCCGTCGGCGTTTCGCCCCATTCGATGGCTTGCGCGCGATCGAACAGATAGCCGCCCAGGGCAGCCAATAAAATCGCCTGCCAAGTCCAGAAGATCAGCTTGCCGATGCCGTCGGACCACACGCGTTCGCCGGTCAGGCGTGGGATCACGAAGTACAGCATGCCCGTGAATCCGTTCACGAGCCAGCCGTAGGCGGCCATGTTGGTGTGGATCAGTCGCATGTGTCCGGGCGAAACGATCGGGCTATCCGGATGGGGATAGAAGCCCAGGAATTGCAGCGAATATTCGAAGCCGGCAGTCATGCTCAAGAGCAGCGCTGCACTTGCGGCGATCAAGTGCCAGCGGATGAGTTGGTAATTGACCAGCGGGCGGGTGGTGGCGTCCATTTAGTTGCTCTTCAGGCTTTGTACGAAGTGGACGAGGCACCAAATGTCCTTGGCCTCGATGGAACTGCCGTAGGAAGGCATAGGCGTACCTTTGACACCGGTGTCGATCGAGCGGTACAGGTCGGCGGACTCGGATCCCGCGCGAAACACGCCCACGGTCAGGTCGCGCGGGCGGATGGGATAGCCCCAATCGTCCTTGAATTCGGTGGCCGAAGGGCCGTCGCCGCGGCCGCCAGGGCCGTGGCAACTGACACAATTCGCTCCCGTCGCGGAAAGGAACAACTCCTTGCCGCGCGCAATGGTCTCCGGCGTCTTGGGCGGTTCGGACATCGAAGGGAACACGGGTGCCGCGTTCGCTTCCGACCAGCGCTTGGTCACGATGCTCGCCAGTTCCTCGGCCTTGGGAATCGCCTGCTCATCCCAAGCTGCGTCCAGCATCATCTGCTCGAAGGAACCGCGCACGGCCAGGTAGCGCACGTATTCGACGATGTCGTGGCGGCGCTCCTCGTTGAGCAGCCTGAAATTGGGCATCGAAGACCCACTCAAGCCGCGCGTGATCACCTGGAACAAGTCTCTGCGCAGCGGCGGCTTGCCCGAGGCCGTGCTTGTGAATTTGAAAACGCCTTTGCGGAAATTCCTGGGCCGAGGCTCCAGGTGCGTGGCGGCAGAGCCGCCGCCGTCGCCGTTACCCGCGTGACACCCGGCGCAATAGCGAGTGTAGGCGAACTTTCCCGGCGCCAGACGCTCGAGTTGGATCAATCCGCTTTGCGCCAGATGCTCGGAGTCTTCGCCGAACCATTTGCTCGAGGCCTCTTTGAGCGCGGCCGCCAGGTTCAGTTTGGTGTCCGCGTCGAAGTTGGCGACGTCTTCGGCAAACGGAATGTCGAGTTCGGACAGTTTCCTTTTGGGGTCGTCGCCGACCGTGTCCGCACGGCTGCGCGCGCGCATGAAGGGCAGGCACATGACGACCAGGCCGAAAGCCCAAAAGACTGCCGAGAGCAGGGAGGCGCCCGCGCGCACGTCCTGGAACCGGCGGCCGCCGGGGAAGCGCAGCCTAGCCCGCGGGAGCTTGGCTTCGAGCAAGGAGTTGGGTTGCTTAGGCATTTGTGCAGGAAAGCAACCAAGAGCGCATAAGGATCTACGCTGCTCGTCGCAGGAGTGCCTACGACATGGGCGTATCCGATCGATGCGGGCGGCCCGGCTGCTAGATGCCGGAAGGGAATGCAGGTTCTAGAGGGGGACCCAAAAGGGCCGCGGGGGAGGCTAGATAAAGGCCTGGCCTTGGCTGCGCATCGCAGCGGGCGCTCCTGCCCGAGGCGCCGGTTTGCCGAAACCTCCCGTGTGCGGTAGTTTTGTCTACCTCGCACTCCCTGCAGCCGGCCCTCTCACACCATGCGCAAGTCACTGATCGCCTACGTCAAGCCCCACGTCCAGGAAGACCCTTTGTCCATGATCCTGGGTATTGGCTACCTGGGAGCCGCGCTCGAGAAGGAAAATATTCCCATCTCCCTGATCGACGAGCGCGTGGTCAACGACCAGGAGATGCGGGCGGCCATCGAAGCCAACGACGTGATCGGCTTCGGCGCCTTGACGCCCAACATCCGGCGCGCCATCGCGTGGGCCAAGTATGCCAAGGAGAAGGGCAAGATCACGGTCATGGGCGGCCCGCACGCCTCGGTCGACCAGGGCATCTTCCTCGAGAGCGGCCACTTCGACTACGTGCTCAAGGGCGAGGCCGAGGAGACCATGCCCGTGTTCCTCAAGGCCCTGGATGGCGGCAACGAAGCCGAAATCGGAGCCGTACCCGGACTCGCCGGTTGGAAGGACGGCCAAATCTGGTGCGACAACCCCGCGCCGCCGCTCATCAAGAAACTCGACGACCTGCCCATGCCGGCGCGGCACTTGCTGCCCATGGAGCGCTACTTCGAGATGAACCCCGAGCGACTGGTGTACATCTTCACCACGCGCGGTTGCCCGTTCAAATGCATCTTCTGCCAGAAGGAGCTCACGGGCCGCGGATTCCGCGTGCGTTCGACGCAAGCCATCGTCGATGAGCTCGAGCACATCGTCAAGACCTACGATCCCGGAGTGATCCTGTTCGTCGACGAGATCTTGACCCTGCGTCGCAAGCGCATCCACGAAATGTGCGATGAAATCCTGCGCCGCGGACTCAAGTTCGAGTGGATCGCCAACACGCGCGCCGATTGCGTCGACTACCCGCTGCTCAAGCACATGCACCGCGCCGGTTGCCGCCGCATTTATTACGGCTGGGAATCGGGCAGCCAGCGCATGCTCGACGTGCTCAAGAAGGATCTGACCCCCGAGCTGATCGTGGAAGCAGCGCGCATGACGCGCCGCGCCGGCATCTGGGCCAAGGTGTACCTGATCGTCGGCAGCCCCGGCGAAACCAAGCAGGACGTCGAGGAGACCGAAAAAGTCCTGCGTTTGGCTGGTCCCGACTTGGTGCGCGTGAGCGTGTTCAACCCGCTGATCGGCACCGAGTCGTGGAACAACTACCAAGCCTCGATCGACGTGACCGATTTGCGCGAGAACTATGTCTCGAGCAACCGCTCGGCCTTCGTGCACGAGAACTTCAGCCAAGTCGAGCTGGAAGAGCTGCGCAAGAACATGGTGCGCACGTACGAGCGCTGGTACTACGGCTACTCGCAGCGCGCCAAGCGCTTCTTCGAGCGCTCGCTGTACTACATGGAAAATCCGCAGTTCGGCAAGAAGCGCCTGGGGCGCGCCCTGGGACTCGTGCCTCCGCCGCACGTGCCGGGCCGCCAAGCGGTCTAGAGTTCACCGCAGCGCTGTCATCCAAGCTGCTCCCGCGCCTGACGCGGGGGCAGCTTTCCTTTTTGGGGTTCTTGTTTCGCGCCGGGAGGCTTGGCCACACTCTGGACATGAAGATTGCCCTGTGCCTTGGCTTGTTGTGTATCTCCAACGTGTTCATGACCTTTGCCTGGTATGCGCACTTGAAGGACATGCGCAGCAAGCCCTGGGTCGTGGCCGCCTTGGTTTCTTGGGGGATCGCGCTCTTGGAATACCTGGTCCAAGTGCCGGCCAACCGCATCGGGCATTCCCAGTTGAGCCTGGGGCAGCTCAAGATCATGCAAGAGGTGATCGCGCTCACCGTGTTCGTGCCGTTTTCGATCTTCTACATGCGCGAACCTGTCACTTGGAACTACCTTGGTGCTGGAATGTGCCTGATGGGGGCGGTGTACTTCATGTTCCGCAGCTAGAGGTATGGCCAGGATTCGAAGCTCCCCAAAGAGGAGGAAAAGGCCCACATGACTCCCGCCCGAGCGCAATCCAAACAACACTCCGCGCGCGCTCCTGCCGCACACGCTGGCACCAAGCCTCGCGGCAAACCGGTTGCGAAGTCCGCCGCTAAACCACGCGCCCGGCCGGCTGCCGGTTCGCCGCGCGTCAATCCACTGGGCTATTCCCGAACGCCGCTGCCCAAGAAACTCGGAATTCGGGCCGGTTCGCGGGTCGCGCTGATTTCAGCTCCGGCCGGCTTCGTCGCCGAGCTCGTGCCCTTGCCGGAAGGTGTGGTGTTTCCTAAAGGCCAGAGCGCACTGGACCTGGCGCTGCTTTTCGCAGCGAGTCGCCTGGATGTTGCACGGCAATTTCCCGCGCTGACCAAGCGGCTCGTGGAAGGAGGCAAGCTCTGGATCGCATGGCCCAAAAAGAGCTCCGGCGTGGCAACGGACTTGTCCGAGGATTTCGTGCGCACGTTCGGCCTCGCCCAAGGCTGGGTCGACTACAAAGTCTGCGCCATCAACGCGACTTGGTCAGGCCACGCCTTCGCGCGCCGCAAATAGCACCTGCGTCGAACCAACTCGGGCCACCTGATTGGGCTGGCCGCGCTGGGCCGACCCAAAGCTCAGCTATCTGCGAGCAGCGGCAGGATGCGGCGCACAGTCGGATTGGTGCTTTGCAATTGGCTGGCGATGTGGCGCGCCTCTTCCCGGCGACCCAATCGACTCAGAAACAATGCTTGGTAGGCGCGCAAACTGGGGTTCGGTTCATCCACCAGCTGGGCTTCCACCAGCGCTAGACCGCGGGACCACTCCTGGGCTGCTACGGCGGGGTCCCCAGCAGCAGCCTTCAGGCTCGCGTGCACGTTCAAGAGACGCAGATCGGCGTCCAACTTCTTGCTCCCGGACTGCTGGGGTTCCAAAGCGGCGAGTTCCTCCGCTCGCCGCAAGTGAGCGCGTGTCTCCCCTAGGTTGCGAGACGTTTCCAGAGTAGCCTCCGCTGCATCGAGCAGCGCGCTGAGCAGATCGCCGCGCGTTGCAGCGTTGCCCGACTGTTCCACCCCCAGCTCGGTCGCTAGAGCGACAGCCTTTTCGAACTGCCGACCCGCGGCCTCCAGGCGCCCCGCGCTGCGCAACGCGTCTGCGTGGGTTTGCAAGGCAGCGAACAAGTTATGGCCAATTCCAACGTTCGCGGGGTCGTTCGCGCGCAAGTAGACCAGCAAATCGCAAGCCTCGCCCGACGGTTCCACTGCCAAGGAAGATTCACCTCGCGCGAGTTGCACCTTGGACAAAAAAGTGAGGCAATACGACAATCGCGCGCGTGCCGATGCGTCGCGCGGATCCGCTGCGTGCATTTGGCGGCGCATGGCCAGCTCTTCCAAAAACACATCGAGTGCGGCTTGCAGTTGAGCCGCATTGAGGTGGGCACTTCCCAGCCAAGACAAGTTGTCCGCCAGATCCACTTGCAGCCCCGTGTCGCTCCGCGCAGCGCGCGTTTGTTCGCGCAAGAACTGCACCAAGCTTGCCTGCTCCGACAATGCCTCGCTGGCGCGGTCAAGAGCCAGCAATGCACCAACAATCGCGTTGCGCGCGTAGATCAGCTCGCGCACTGCGTTGACCGGATCGGGATCGATCGCTTCGTTGCGCAGGGCCGCGGCGTGGTATTCGCGAAAACTGGCGAGCGCCGCGCTAGGATCTTTTTCGCTTTGCAGGGCGACTTGTCCGAGATAGAAGTGCGCCGCTCCACGGCTGAGCAGAACTTCGGAATCGTTGGGCAAGTGCCGCTCCAGCTCGGTTGCCAGACTCAGTGCTTCCCCAAAATTGAGCTTGGCCGCCTCGACCTGGCCTTGGCTCTCGCGGATTTGGCCCAGCAGCATGATCAATTGGACCAGTTGGACCATTTCGCCATCCGTGAGTTCGGCGCGCGGCATGGCATCGAAGTACTTTTGCACACTCTGGCCTACGACCTCGAAGGCATCGAGTCGACCGACCTGTTCGAGCACTGGAACTAGCTCCTGCAACTGCGTGCGGATGACCTGGAGTGCAGCCGCGACCCGGCCCTCGGCCCGCCCGCGCTCGTAGCGCAGATCGATCGTGTACTTGGCGGCGCCAAGGATCGCAACCAGAGCTCCGGCGGCGGCCAAGGACCGGCGCACGCGGCGTTTGGGCTTGTGTTCGATCCAACGTAGGCGCCTTACGACGTCGCGTGCTGTTGGACGCAGCGTGGGCGCGTCCTGGTTCATGCCCTGGATGAGTTTGGTGAGGTCGCCGTCCAGGCCTTGCACGGGGTTGATGATGCCTTGCCGCGAACGCTCGAGCACCTGCATGGCGGTCAGGTGAGCGTCGTGGGCAGGCGCGCCGGTGAACAGCTCCTGGAACACCAGGCCCAAGGCGTATACGTCGCTGGCGGCTGTGACGAGTTCACCCTGTGCTTGCTCGGGGCTCATGTAGCGCAGTGTTCCCAGCAATTTTCCGCGGTGGGTCAATAGGCTCTCGTCCTGTCCCGAAGGCATGTCCACCGGCCCCGCGGCCGGCGGCGCGCGGTCCCAGATCAGCGTGCCTTGCAGTCCTTGCCGCGGCGAACCAGGCACAGGCGCGGCTGGGAGCGGTCGGCTCTCGTTCGGTGCTGCGTTGGCGCGCGCTGCGGACGGGGGAGCGGCGGTCTCCAGCTCCGGCGTACGGTAGTCGGCGCCGGAGTCGCGAATGAGGAAGCCCTCCTCTTGGAAGGCCTTCCACACGTCATCGATCCGCAGGTCTAGGTCCGAGCCGGCCTTCAGCGGTGCGGGCAAGGGCTCGTTCGTGTGCGTGCGGGAAAGTCCGAAATCGAGCACTTTGGTGACGCCCTCGCTGGTGACCATGACGTTGCCGGGCTTGACGTCGCGATGCACGATGCCGGCTGCGTGAGCGGCAGCCAGTGCGTCGGCGATCTCCACGGCGATCGACAGTGCGCGCTTGGGAGGTACCCCGGCAGCGATCATGCTGGCTAGATCGCGGCCTTCGATCAGTTCCAAGACGATGTAATCGCCCTCGGTCACGCTGACGTAGTTGAAAATCCGGCAGATGTTGGGATGGTCAAGCTGGGATAGCACGCGCGCTTCACGCAAGAAGCGTGCGCGCAGTTCAGGGTCCAGGCGAGCGTCGGAGCGAATGGACTTCAGCGCCACCTTGCGGCGCAAAGTCTCGTCTTCCGCGGCCAGCACCTCGCCCATTCCTCCGCGACCCAGCTCGGCGAGGATTCGGTAGTGCGATATGCGGCGTTCGCTCATGCTCCGGGTGGGACTTTACGCGATTTTCTGCTTGGGAAGGGCCCTTCGAGCGGGAGGATCTGCTGCCTGGGGCTCGAACGGGGTTCGCTAGGGGCGCGCTGGAAGCGCTTGCCGAAGTTCCTTATCTGTGGATGCGCCTCGTTGCTATCGGGCCCGGCTGAAATTACCACGCTACTGAGATACACGTAGTAGGCGCCAGAATGTCCAACCGACTGCCTGCGGGTTCGTGATTGGATCCTGGCGGCCAGCTGCCGCTGTTGCAGCTAGGATTCACGCAACGTTCTTCACAGTTCGGCGGCAAGAGTTTCGCGCACCTTTGTGCCCGCTGGTCCCATGTCGTGCGCCAAGAATCGAATCTATGGGCATTCCCAATTTGACCCTCACGGTATCGGAAGTGAATGGTGTCGGAATCATCACGGACCAGAACGGTGGCAGAGGTGACGACATACTGTTCCAAGGCGAAGTAGCCACGCTCACGTTCCAACCCGGATCCGGGGTCCGTGCGGTAACGTCGCTTGTCGTGGTGACCCCCTCGCCATTGCCCGCTGGTGTCAGCGTGACCCAGCAGACCGATGGACCCAATTGTGTCGCAACGGACACCGACACGCTCCTTAGCACGGCGCAGGAAGTCGATGTCAAGTACAGCGTGACGTACATTAGGACCAACGGCACCCCTGGCATCGTCGATCCGAAATTGATCAACATGCCATCAGCGCGTCCGCAGTCCGTGCTCATGGCCCGCGGAACGTCCAAGAAGCCCATGCCCAAGACACGGCCCGCCGTGCGCGGCAAGGCCAAGCCCGTCGCGCGCCGCGCGCCGGCCAAGTCCAAGAAGGCCAAAGTGGCCAGGGCGCGATAGGCCCACTGGTAGCCCGGCCGATCTGCAGGCCGAGTCCCGCCTAGACAGCGGCCCAGGGACGAAAGTCGCTGGGCCGCTGTGATTTTCGTAGGTCCAAAGCACCTTTGGCTCTGCCGTTTGTTTGGGATCGCTCCGTTGTCAGAGCGTCGAAAATTCGCGCAGGTAGCGTGCAGCTGGCCAAGGCGCCAAGCGCCGCATACGCTACCGCCCACAAGAGCGCGTTGCTCTTTCCATGACCTCCAGCGGACCGCTATCTCAAGACTTGGCCAGGGCCGCGCAACAGTCGCCAGAGCGCGCGGCGGAGCTGGCGCGCGCGGCAGTCGTGCGCGCCATGGGACCAGCCGACCGCGAGCGCCAGGCCGCGCTGCACGCGCAGTGTTTCAAGAAGCCCTTGGCGAGCGGCGCGCTCACCTGGCGCTACGACCAATGCCCGGTGGGCAGCTCCTTGAGCTTCGTGACCGAATTGCCGGATGGCCTGGCGGTTTCGGGCTACGCCTGCAATCCCCGGCGCGCCATCGCGCGCGGGGAAGAAGACAGCCTGTCGGTCGTGGGCCAGACCGGGGACGTCATGACCAGTCCCCTGTGGCGCAAGTTCGGCTTGTTCAGTGCCCTCGACCGCACCGCCATGGCCGCTAGCCGCGATGCCGGCTGGCCGCTGGTGTTCGGCCTTCCCAATCGCCGTTCGGCGCACATTTTTACCGGCGACCTGGGTTGGAAGCAGATTGGAACCGTGCGCGAATGGACTTTCGTTCTGCGCGCGGACGGGCGGACGCGGCAGGCGCGACTAGCCGATGGACGGCGGCGCGCGTGGCTATCGTTCCTCGATCAGCGCCGCGGCGCAGCTGCTCTAGCGCGCATGCGAAAGCGCGCAGGGGAGCTCTCGATCCGGCCTCTGGAGCGGTTTCCCGCCGAGGTCTTGCAGCTCTCCAAGTCCATCGAGGCGCGCTTCGAGTTCATGGTGCGGCGCGATGCCGATTACTTGAACTGGCGCTTCTTCCAAGCGCCCGCGCGCATGCACCAGGTGCTCGGAGCCTACGATGCCGCCCAGCGTCTTTTGGGCTACGTGGTGCTCCAAAAACCCGATGCGCGCGGCGTCGGCTATCTGATCGATCTCTTGGCCTTGACCGATCCAGTGCGCGACGGGCTGATCGCCGCCGGCTTGGTGAAGCTGCAATCCCAAGGTGCGTCCATCGCGCGGGCGACAGCTATCGACGGCTCGTGGTGGAATTTGGTGCTCCAGCAATCGGGCTTCGTTCCGCCCAAACCCGACAATCACCTGGTCGTGATTCTGCACACCCATCAAGTCGACCATCGCTTGGCCAAGGCGGCCGCCCAAGCCTCGCGCTGGTACTTCACCGATGGCGATCGCGACGACGAGACCATGGGCTAGGCAGGTCTCGCCTGCTGCGCGGCTGGAAAGGGCAGGGCCACTGGCCCCAAGGCGCGCTCCCTACGGGGATCAAGCTGCTGCTAGTCCAGACCGAAAGGGATAGAATCGCTGCTCCCGTCGCCGCCTGGCGACGCCCAGCCAGGACGCGAAAGAAGGCCTTGTCGATCAAACACCGTTCGAAAATGCTCGTGCGCGAAGTGTACGCGCGCGTGCTGTTCCACACCGGCCTGCACGCCTTGGTCGAGCGACTGTCGTCCAAGCGGCTGACGATCTTGGCCGGGCACTGCGTCACGCCCGACGACCAGAGCCAGTGGCCCGGCGGACGCCATCTTCCGGACGACATGAAAATCCCGGCCGCCAAGTTGCGCCGAATCCTAACCTGGTTTTCGGCGCGCTATCCCCTGGTCGCGATCGGCGAAGGGGCCGGCGCCTTGGACCTGGGAGCGCTTCCGCGCAGTCTGGTAGCGCTCTCCTTCGACGACGGCTACCGCGACAACCACCGTGTGCTCCTGCCTTTGCTCCAGGAATACAAGGCTGGGGCGACTGTGTTCCTGGAAACTCGGCCCCTGGACGAGCGCAAGGTCAATTGGTCGCACAAGTACTTTTGGCTGGTGGCTAGGCTGTCGCCCCTGGAAGTCGCCAAGCGCTACTTGGAACTGGCCCGCGACCAAGGCTCCCAAGAGATCGTCGGTGCTTTGGTGAAACAGGCCGCGGCCAGCGGCGCCGGCGCGCAGTTTTCCTACTCGGTCAAGCGCGCGCTCAAGTACGACGTCGATTGCGCCAGTCGCGACCGCGCTTTGGACGCCATTTTCGAACGCGAAGGCGGCGATGAGCGCGCCTTGTGCGACGAGCTGTACATGACCTGGGACGAAGCGCGCGAACTCGCGCGCGGCGGCGTCGAGCTGGGTGGGCACACCGTTTCCCACGCGGTACTCTCCAAGCAGCCTCCGG
>JAKFYL010000461.1 GCA_021730845.1 Planctomycetota bacterium
CCCTGCAAGATCAGGCGGCATGAGCGCTGCAAGAACCGCCGTGCTCACGCGAATGTCAGGCCCAGGCTTGTCCTTGGGAACGCTCAAGCGATTGGCCGTGGCATCGAACTCGAGCGCGCCGGCGGCCTGGATGCCGACTTCACTGGCTTTCGAATTCTTCCCCGTGCTGCCGGACTGTGGTCCAGACGCACCCTGCGCGTCGAGCCCGAATTCCAGCTGCTGCACACCGTTGCGCGAGACGGCTCCCAGGCGTGCCGAACCGAGCCGCTGGCCGAGGTAGGGCGAAAGCAAACCGGGCTTAGCCGCCAAGTCCTCGAGCGTGGCCACATCCACGTTCGCCAGCTCGGCGGTCAGGTCCACGCCCGGCAGGCTGGCCGCGTGTTTCCAATCGATCGGCCAGCTGCTGGGCCAGTCTTCGAGCGCAGCGGTGAAATTCACGTTGGGATCGCCGCCCGTGCCGAGAACGGCGCTGCCCAGGACCTTGACCACGGGCCCGGCCACGGACTGGGCGCGCGCGAGGTCGACGACGATGGATACCGCACCTAGGGATCCTGCCGAGTTCGCTCCGGCGGGAAGCTGCTTGGGCGCGGGCAACGAAACCTGAACCTTGCCAACCAGCCGCGCGGGCCACTTCGCGACATCCGCAATCACGCTCTTCTCGAGCGCACCAATATCGATTTCTCCTTGCAGCGAGACTTCGCGCTCGCCGCCAAGGCGCAGCGCTTGCTCGGGCGGTACGCCCAAGGACTTGGCGCGCTCCGGCGAGAGCCCGCTCAGGCGCGCTTGGAATTGGGCTTGTCCAAGCGGGCCATCGAGGCTCGAAAGCGCGGTCGCTTCAAGCCCGCGATGTTGGAACTCCAAGTGCAATCCCAAGGGACTGGCCTCGCCTGCCTTTCCGGCCGAGCCCTCGATCTTCCCCCCAAGGGTCAAAACCGACGGGCTTTGACCGGCGCCAGGAGCGGGTGCCAGTGCGACTTCGACATGGGCGCTCTTCATGTTCGCCTGGCCCACGAGCGCGAGGGCTGGGTGCTCGATGCCCATTCCGTTCAGATCGACCTGCACGTCGGCCACCGCGGACGCCAACGCATCGAGCGGGCTCTTGCCTTGTTTCGCTCCGTCCAACAAGGCGCGCAAATCCACGCGCACGCCGCTGACTCTGGCCTTGAGCGACGCGGCGCCCGCGGCGGAACTCCCGCCACTTGCCCCGGCCACGGTCAACTTGGAACCGGGCGGCAAGAAGCGACGCTCGAGCACGCTCGCCAGTCCCGCTTCCAGCTTTTGGTCCAGGGTGAGCAGCGGTTCCAGCGGGCTAGCGGCGCGGACTTGAAGCACACCGCCCGCGATGGAACCCGCGAATCGAAGCTTGGTTCGCAAGGATACCAGCGACAATTCCAGCTCGCCGGCCTCCAACGTGCCGCTGCCCTTGGCTTGCAATTGAAACTCGGGGCCCAGCAATTCGCGCACGAGCCCATCTTGACGTGCGAGCGCATCGATCATGGCGCTTGGGAGCCCGGCCAGGTCCGCGTCGAGCTCGATCTTGGGCGCCGCAGACGAAAGCTCGCTCAACTTGGCGTGAGCACTCAGGCGGCCATCGGCTTTGCCAAGCACACCGCCTTCCAAGTCCACTGCGACCGGTTGCCCCGGACGCAAAACCGCGTGGCCGCGCAAGTTTTCGATCGATAGCGGCTGGCCGAGCTGCCGCGTGGTCGCGTCCGACCAAGAAATACGCCGCGAAGTCAGCTCCACTTCCAGGTCCAGTCCATCCAAGGGAGAGGCACCGGACGAACTCTTTTTCGCCTTCTCCTTCTCCTTGGGTTCGACCTGTCGTTCCGCCAAGGCGCGGTCCAGGTTCGTCAGACCTTGATCGTCGGCCTCCAGGTCGGCCTCGAAATCGACCTGCACCTTGCCCAACCGCTTGCCTTTGCTGCGAACCAAGTCCAAGAGCGACGGCAAGTCCAGCGCTGCGCGCGCGACTTGCTTGCCGCTGGGGTCCAACAATCGCACCTCGTCGACCTTTTGCCTGCCGGTCCAAGACAGATCGAGTTTGGACAGCTCCAAAGTGCCTTGGTAGCGCTTTGCAAACCACGACTTGGCCTGGCCGGGCCCGATCGACTGGCCAATCGTAGGCACCAAGCCGATCAAGACCGCGAGCAGCAAAAGCAGGATCAGCAGCCAGCCTTGGGGTCGCTTCCACAGCGAACGACGAGGGCTCGGGGATGTGGTGGGCGTTTGGGGTTTCAAAGGTTGCGTGCGCCTCGAGTGAGAAGCCGTTGATCGCGAAAGTCGGGGGAGCGATTGTCGGCTTCCGCGGGTCCATCCTCAAGCAGAAGGCACACGATCGTCTCGAGCCCGCAGCGCCGTGCCAGGGCCTTCTACGGCCGCCCGACCTCGTGGCGTCGTGGCCCCAAGTTCCACGGATTCCTCAGGAACCCACCGTCAGGGGCCAATATCGCGGGATCAACCACAGTCCGATCACGACGATGAACAGGTCGAGCGCCAGCCCCATGCGTACAAAATCTTTTACCCGGTAGCCGCCCGGACGCAGGATCATCAGGCTGGTTTGGTAGCCGATCGGCATGGCAAAGGCTGCCGACGAGCCAAACATGATGGCTGCCAAAAGCGCCATCGGGTTGAGGCCGAGTTGCGCGCTCGTACTGAGCGCCACTGGCCCAAGCAGCAAGACGGTGCCGCTGTTGGACATGAACTCCGAGATCAGCACCGAAGAAATCAGGAAGCCGGCCATCACTGCATGCGGCCCAAAGCCCCCGCCGGCCGTGGCCAGCGCCTGGCCAAACGCGCTGGTCACGCCTGTCTCGTCTAGCGCGCGGCCTAGGGCCAGCGAACCCGCCAAAAGGAACACGAGTTCCAAGTCGATCGCTTTGTAAGCTTCCCTGGGTTGCAGACAGCCCGTGAGCATGAGCACTGCGGCTCCTGTCGTCGCGGCCACCACGATCTCCGCCCACCCCAAAGCTACGACCGCGACTACGGCAACCATCACGAGCAGGGCGATCCACACTTTGTGAACGCGATCCGCGGGCACGTTGGGACGCCCGATGTAGTACAAGGATCGCTCGGCGCTCAGGGTGTCGAGCACTTCGGCGGGGCCTTCGACCACGAGCACGTCCCCGGCGTGGATCACGTGCGAAGCGGGAGTGCCGTGCAGTAGTTCGTTGGGCCTGTGCACGGCAAGTACCACGGATCCAAAGCGGCGCGCGAAACCCAGGCTCGCCAGCGTACTTCCAATGAGCCACGACCGCGGCAGCACCATGAGCTCTCGAATTTCATGGGCCGGTGCGGCGGCCTGTGGGCCGGACGCTTGCGAGTCCGGCCCCTGGACGCTGGCGGTCGCTGGCGCGAGTTCGGAAGCGGGCGCCCCCTTCGGATTGGGACGCCGGAGTTCCAATCCGGGCGCGTGCTCCAAAGCCAATACGCGCTCGAGTGGTCCCCGAACGCGCAGGCGATCGCCTGCGCTGAACCGCTCTTCCTCTCCCAACAGGCGCAGCTCACTGCCATCGCGCGACAATCCAAGCAACTCCACTTCGTAATCTCGGGCGAAGTCCTGCGCGCGCATGCGCTTGCCAACCCAGGTCGACCCGGGTTGCACCACGACTTCTGCTTGGTATTCGCCCGATCGTGGCGGAGTCTTTGGGGTGGATTCCCCGCCGCTAGGCAAGAACCAGCGCCCGACCAAGAACACATAGGCCATGCCCGCCAAGGCCATGGGCAACCCAACGAGTCCCACTTCGAACATGCCAAACCCGGGCAGGCCGTTGGCGCGCGCAAATTCGTGGGCAACGACATTGGTCGAAGTTCCCATGAGCGTGCACAAACCGCCCAGCGTGGCAGCGTGCGCCATGGGCATGTACAGCTTGCTGGCGCGCGCCTTCGTGCGTCGACTTACCTCGCGCACGACAGGAAGGAACACCGCTACGCAAGCCGTGTTGTTCACGAACGCCGACATGGTTCCGGTGACCAGCATGAGCACGAACGTCAGCAGTCCTTCCGACCCGCCCAGCGGCCCAAGCACGCGCCGCGCAAGGAATGCAATTGCCCCGGTGCGTTCCAGTCCGGCCGAAAGCACCAGCATGGCTGCGACCGAAAGCGTGGCGGGATGGCTGAAGCCGGCGAATGTCTCCTCCGGGGTCAAGACGCCTGTGACGAGCAGGGCCACCATGGCCAGCAGCGCGGTGACGTCCGCCGGCAGTCGCCCACTCACCCACAGGTATACCGAAGCCGCGAGCACAAGCAGCACGCTCGTGGGCTGCAGCCAGGGCAATACCTCGCTCCACATGCACGCCATGGTCGCCCATGTGGTACTGCATGTCACCCAAACAGATCGATTCCCGGGATTGAGCAACGCCAGGCGCGCGGACGTGCGCATCCGATTGGATCGGAATCAAGGGCCCGCTCGATCGCTGCGCGCCTGCTCCTATTTGCTTGGTATGGGCTGCGGCTCTAGGTGGCTGCGGACTCTTGCAACTTCCCCCGGCATGGCACGCGGATTGCCGTCGATCAAACGCACGGCCTCCAGGAAATGGTCACGGGCTGCGTCCCCTTGGCCTAGGCGTTTCAGGCACAGACCAAGCGCATATTCCGCACGTCCAAGGGCCAGCGGGTCGCCCAAATTCTGGGTTCGATGCAGCTCAATGGACTCTTCGACCAGCCGCGCTCCCTGCTCGTGCTCGCCGACGTCCGTCAGGAACACGCCGAACCCGTAGAGCGCCGTTGCCAGCTCCAACGGCTGGGAGTCAGCGGCCCGCCGGATGCGCAGCGCTTCCAACCAGGCCCCCCGTGCCTCATCCTCGCGTTTGCAAGCGTGGTGCAAGACCGCGAGCTTGGCTAGCGTCACGGCCACCACGGGATGATCTGCCCCCGAGCGCTTGACTTGCAAAGCAAGCGCTTCTTCAAGGCTCAAACGCGCTCCGGCATAGTCCATTTCCGCCTGCTGCATGGCCGCCACATTGGCGAGCACGACTCCCAGGCCATCCTCGCCATCACCGCCTAGCGCACGATACCCACGCTCCGCGCGCCGCATGCATTCGCGCGCGAGCTCGCGCTCTCCCAGCCGCCACTGCATGCTGGCGAGATTGGAAATCGTCTGCAGGGTCAAGGCATGTGCTTCGCCCAAGATCGCACTTCGAATGTCGAGCGCTTCGGCCAGTTCCTCCAGGGCACGCTTGTCGTCGCCGCGCGCCTGATGGACGCCCGCCAAGTTGTTGAGGCTTTCCGCCACTGGCAAGCTTCGAGCGCCTTGCGCACGCCGCAGCGCGAGAGCCTCCAAGTGCAGTGCTTCAGCCTCGGCCTCGCGACCCATGTTGCGCAAGCAAGCCGCCAGATCGTTGGCCAGCGCTGAGACATCCGCGTGCGTACTACGCGGATGGGCACGATGAATCGCCAACGCTTCCCCCAGCAACTGCGCGGCTTGGGCGTAGTCCGCCTCTTCAAACGCCGCCTGCCCCAAGCTGCGCAGGGACAGTGCATACTCCAGCGAACGCGCTCCAAAGACCCTTTCGCGGATTGCGCGCGCATCCGCCATCAAGTGCAGGGCGTCATCGAAAATGTCTAGGCGCAGGCACACATGGCCCAAGGCGTCAAGCAAGTTGGCCCGCACATGGTCCGAGCTCTCGTACTGGCGCTGGACACGCTCGGCTTGAGCCAGGATGCGCTGACGCGCCCGCTCCTGCCAAGCGCCATCTTGAGCTGGCTGCACGGGCAAGAAAGCGTCCATGAGGAAATCCGCGATGCTCTGGAAGGAGTCGGCCTCCATGCGTGCGTGCAGTGCTTCGGCCTGGGCCACCTGTTCGCTGCGCCGCGCGGCTTGCAGCCCCATGAGTAGGGCCACAAGCACGGCGACACTGGCTCCGACCGTCACAGCGTTGCGCCGCACGAACTTCCAGCCCCGATAGGCCAGCGAGTCGGCGCGCGCTCGAACTGCCTGGCCAGCCAAGTGGCGTTCGATATCGTCGGCCAAATCCTGGGCTGTGCCGTAGCGCCGCTCGGGCTCCTTGCGTAGCGCCATCAACACAATGCGGTCGATGTCGCCGCGCTGCGAGTGGCTCAGGCCGGCCGGCGTCGTTCGGAAGCTGGCTGCGAGCACTCCGGGATCGCGGCTTTGGTCCATGCTGCGCGCACGAGTGCTGGGACGTTCCGGCACTTGCTCGCGGATCAGGCGCTCCCATTCGGCGGCACTTCGGCTTTCGCTTTGAAAAGGTGGTCGGCCGGTCAGAAGTTCGTACAGCACAACCCCCAGCGAGTACACGTCGACGGAAGTGGTCAGGGCACTGCCGGCCAGCTGTTCCGGGCTGGCGTACTCCGGGGTAAGGACGCGCGCGATCGTTGGAGCAGCTGCGGCAGCATTGGGCGCCGGCTGGTCCTCGAGCAGGCGCGCAATGCCAAAGTCCAGTAACCGCGGCACACCGCGCTCGTCGACAAGAATGTTCGCGGGTTTGAGGTCGCAGTGCACGACCAGGTTTTGGTGCGCGAAGTGAACCGCGCGGCATACTTGTACGAATAGGCGCAGGCGTGCCGCGAGGGGCAATCGCTCGCGCTGGCAGTAGAGGTCAATTCGTTCTCCACGCACGAACTCCATCACGAAGTACGGGAGCCCCTCCGGGGTCGTACCACCGTCGTAAAGTCGCGCAATACCCGGGTGCTGCAGCCCGGCCAGCGTGCGTCGTTCGAATGCAAAGCGTCGCAACATCCAATCGCTGGCGCGCTCGGTTCGAATCAGCTTGATCGCAACTTCTTGCTCGAACAACCCATCCGATCGCTCGGCGCGATAGACGACACCCATACCACCCGCAGCGATTCTGGCGGTCAGTCGATAGACTCCTACCGTGCGGCCCAGCATGGGATCTACCAGCAGCGGCCGTTCGCGCGCTTCCAGCCGACTTACGGAGTCTCCACCGGCTACGTCGCCGCGCAAGAGTCGTTCCACCTCCTGCCGCAGCGTCAGGTCAGCCCCGCACTCGGCGTCGAGCAACAACGCACGCTCGTCGGGTCCCAAGTCCACCGCTCGGTGGAACAACGCCTCGACTCTCCTCCAAACCTCAGGCTTCATGCGACTGTGCCAGTCGGCTGCGCAACCACGCGCGAGCTGCGCGCCATTCGCGTCGAAGCGTAGATTCGGATGCACCGAGGACTTTGACCAGCTCTGGCTCGGTCAGACCGGCAAAGAATCGCAATTCGACGATGCGGGCCTTGATCGGATCGAACTGCGACAGTTGCAACAAGGCCGCATCCAACTCGAGCACCTCTTCGTCGGCGAGAGGCTGCTCGATTTCCAGTCCGTCCAGGGGCACGCGCAGCCTGTTGCCACCGCGTTTCTCGCGGGCGCGCTTGCGCGCGTGGTCGACCAACACGCGTCGAATAGCCGTCGCTGCCGCCGCAAAGAAACTCTGCCGGTCCGCGAAGGACGATTCCTTGCCGCTGACCAGCCGCAAGTAGGCTTCGTTCACGAGCGCGGTAGGCTGCAGGGTGTGATCGGGGCGTTCCGACGCCAGGGCCCGGCTTGCCAGGGCGTGCAGCTCGTCGTAAAGCACGCTTGCGAGTTGCTGGACGGCTTGTGGATTCCCCTCCTGGACCGACCGCAGGATGTGGTGGATGTCGTCCATCGACTACTTGGGCAGGGAGTTGGCTGCGCGGCCAACCCGGTCAGAGCCCCCGGGGGCTGCGGATCAACTGCCCAGGAAACGGCCCCTCATTGTACGGGTCCCCCTCGATTCAGCCCACCGCGCGGACAGTGCGCAGATATTTTTGACCGGTCCTTGGGCGCGACGACGCATGGCCTATGGGATGAAGCGCCAATCGACCCCCCTGGGCAGGCAATGGAGGCGACAGGAAACTCCTTCCAAACGCTCGAGCAGGATGGTCCGCCTTGCAGCGCCATCCACTCAAGCGCCTCCCAGCGCAGACTTCCCTGCCCAGCAGTGCCCCCGCCTCCGCGCCGAGGGATCGATTACCTTGTATAGGAAACAACCATGAACCAATGGAAAACAGTGCTGGTTTCGGCCGCCATCTTGGCGGCGAGCGCCGATCTTGCATTCGCGCAGGAGGCCTTTTCGTGGCGCTACTACCGCCCCGGAAACACCGGAATCCAAGGCGACTTCAACGAAGCGATTTTCATCGACAGCGATGAGAATCCATGGATCGGCGGATACGACCCAGTCTCCGAAGAGGGCGGGATCGCCAAGTTCGTGCAGGCAGAAAACCGTTGGATCAACGTGTCCAATATCGACTATCCGGTCATCGGAAGTGCCAACGATCCTGGTTCCAGTCGCGTGACCGATATGGCAACGGATGCACAAGGTCACTTGTGGCTCGGTACCTCTCGCGGTGCACTGCGCATGGACCTGGTCGTCGGTCCGAGCTCGCTCGTGAACTTTGGCCCTTCAAACTCCGGGCTTCCAGGCGGCATGACGCGCGATTTGACTCTTGCGCCAGACGGTTCCATGTGGTTCTCAGCGGAATCGACGGTTTGGGGTGGAGGCGGTCTGACTCGCTACAACCCTGCGTCCAATAGCTGGACGCACATCCTTGGACACGCGGGGGGCAAGATCGCGGCCCAGCCCAAGCCCGGGGGTGGCTACTACATTTGGGCCGCCGTCGGAGGGTTCAACGGCATGGAGCGCTGGGATAGCACCACACAATCCTGGACTACGTTCTCGTTCGGTCCAGGCCAACCTGCAGCTTTGGTTTCGCTCGACTCGACCGATGCGCTTGGCAACGTCTGGATGACCAGGTGGTTTGGAAACCAGGGCGAACAGCGGCTTGATTGCATTCGACCTGATGGAACTTGGGTCAGCCCGCCGCTGCCTCCGACGCATCCGCAAGTCCCCGTGGCGGCCTTGCGCGCTTTCGGGAGCTTGCAGGCGCTCATGATTGACGGTTTCGCGCGGCTCCATCGATTCAACGGCTCATCCTGGGCCGACTTGGGGCCTGTGCCCCACAGCGGGTTCATGGATGACCTCGATATCGATGCGGTTGGCAACGTCTGGTTGTGCGGCGGCGGCACCGGCGGCGCACTCAGGCGCGATGCCCTGACTGGTACCTGGCAGCGCTACCGCATCACGAATTCCAGCCAGTTCGACCTGTTCAACCAGGACGTGGCCGTCGACCAGCAAACTGGTGATGTCTACGCATGCGCCAATGCATCTCCGGCCATCGGAGGAATGGTCAAGTTCGATGGCCAGCGCTGGACCGGGTTCGTGACCGATCTGGGCTATGGCTTGACCGAACCCTGGCCATTCCCGGGCTCTCCGCAATCGGAAGCTGTCTATGTACGACCCTCCAATGGACGCGTCGTCGCCAACCCCATCAACAATTTCACGCACCAGTTCGACGGTACGTCTTGGACGCAACTCCCCGGCGGTTTCGACCAGATGGAACAGTACGTCGAAGACTCGCTCGGCCGGCTGTGGGGTATGGGGCACTACGGAGGCATGGGAATTTTCGAGAATGGTGGATTCACCTTGGTGGACACGGGCGATTGGAGCGGCAAACTCCAGCGCGATCCCGATCGACCCGGTACGGTTTGGGCGAACGAAGGCTGGAAGATCCTGCGCACGGATGGCAACTACAGTTTTTCGCGCACCATGGCCGACTTCCCAGACCTCAACGCGGCGAGCAGCTCATTCAGTGGTCTGGCCGCGGATCGCAACGGCGTGGTCTGGGTTGGTTGCAGCCTTCAAGACGGTCTTGGGAATTTCGGCGGCGGCCTCATGCGCCTCAACGCCGACACAGGGGCCTACACGGTGCTCAACTCATTGAACGGTTGGCCGCTGCCGGGACAGCACGTCTACCCGCTGCGGGTTGCGCCCGACGGAAAGGTTTGGATGGCCTATGAGGGCGGGACCTTTCCGAATTTCATTGGAGGGCTGTGCTGGTACGACGGAACGAACGTCGGGGTATTTCCCGCGCCTCCGAACGGCGAGTGGCAATGGGGAGGACTTCCGCACGCCATCATCGACGATCTCGAGGTGCGCGTGATACCGGGTGGGTACGAGTTGTGGATGAGCTGCATGAGCCGCGGCCTAGCTGTGCTCTCGGTGCTGAACCAACCCGTCGGCACCCTGTTCTGCGCTGGCGACGGCAGCGCTGGCGGCGCGCCTTGCCCGTGTGGCAATGCGTCGGCCATGGGCGCGCATGCCGGGTGCTTGAATTCCACTGGTTCGGGAGCCGAATTGCGCGCATTGGGCACAAGTTCCGTTGTGTCGGACAACTTGACTCTGAGCGTAACCCACTTGCCGCCAAGCAAGAACGGTCTGGTCTTCATGGGTGGCAGCGTGGTCAACGCAGTGCCATTCGGCGACGGCCTGCGCTGCGTCAACACGCCGCTGTTTCGATTCATGGTGCAGAACTCTGGCACCACTGGCTCCTTCGGCTACGGTCCAGGGCAGATCGAATGGGTCAAGAACAACCTGGACGGCTCCGGCTGGATCACGCCCGGCTCCACCTGGCGCTTTCAGGCTTGGTTCCGCGATCCGAGCGGACCGTGCGGCGCGACGTTCAACACTTCCAACGCACTCGAAGTGGTATTCACGCCCTAGCCGGTAGACGCTCCGGCCAGCCGCCGGGTTTGCTTGGTAGCGCCTCCGGCGACGGAGGAAGGGACGCTATCCTCTAGCCATGGCAAGGAAACTGGATCGCGCGGCTGCATCATTCGTACTCGCCCAGATCGCAACGCTTTTGGTCTTGGGCTGCTCGAGAGCCGAGGGTTCCTGGAACACGGCGCAGGGAGCCGAACAAGGTAAATCCAAACGCGACCCCGCGCTGCGGCAGTTCGACAATGTGATCTACAAACTCCCCGCCGGCTGGTTCGTGGGTGGCCGCAACGGCTACCTGGCCCTGATGCCCCGCGACCACGACAAGGAAGGGTTTTGCACGATTTGGATCGCTCCCAGCGAAAAGGCGCCCAGTGACCCCGCGAAGTGGATCCGATCGAAGATGGCCGGCGTAGTCGAAAAGGGAGACCAGGCCAGCGCGATTCGAGAGCCCAAGGGCACCAAGCTAGGCCCGCACTCGGCCTGGATGGCTGGGCAAGCCGTCGATGGCGACATGCAGATCCATGTGGCCGTGGTCGCCGCGGGCCGCATCGAGCACATCTACTTCAACGGGCCGGCCGACGAAAAAGGCCAACGCGCAACGAACAGCGCTTTCATCCCTCTGTGCGACGAACTCCAATTCGTAAGCGCTGGAGCCAAGCCCCTGCTGGAGGCACCTAGGCCCGGCGAATTCCACGGTTCCTACTTTGGCACCGGCATGGGCTACGGCCTGAACGGCATCGAGGTCGAGAACAAGTTCTTCTTTTTCACCAAGGCGGGCCACTTCTACGAAGGTGTTCCCTCGGGCCGGAGCCTGCAAACGATCGATTTTCCGGCCGCGTTCGCCCGCGAGGGCGGCCGCTGTGGCAACTACCACGTGCGCGGCAAGGAATTGGTGCTGGACTTCGGCAATGGAGAAAAGCGCAGCAAGTCCTTCAAGCAAGATGGCGACGCGCTCGTGATCGGCGGGGACAAATTCTGGTTGCAGGAGGAGATCGCGGACGGAACGCACATGGACGGCTGCTGGACATCGCTCCACTATTCGTCGTTCACCCAAGGCTCAGGCGTCGTCGGAGGCGCGGGAGGGACACACTCGCTGACCCTCACCAAGGACGGCAAATTCCAGTCCGAGGGAATGGGCTTTGCTTCCGCCAACTTCGAGACCCCAGCCGGGGATTTGACCGGTGGTTTCTCCACCAAATCGGACAACAAAGCCAAGCAGGGCACCTACGAATTCAAAGGCGGCGTGCTGGTCCTGAATGCGAGCGATGGCACGCGCCGCACCAAGAATCTATTCATGCTCAGCCCGCGCGTGATGCTGCTGGATGGAACGTCACACATCGACCAATCCAAGCCCGAGTCCGACAGCAAGGGCAAACGCTAGCGTGCGGAACTCGCACCCGAGCACGACACGCATGGCCGTCGACCAGATACGCTTCGACGACGGGGCCGCCTACGAACGCTACATGGGCGGCTGGAGCCGGCTCGTCGGCAAGACGTTTCTCGATTGGCTTGCGCCTGCGTCCGGGTTGCGCTGGCTCGACGTCGGCTGCGGAGGCGGGGCTTTCACGCAGCTACTCGTCGAGGGCCATGCACCTGCTTCGGTGCATGGCATCGACCCGTCGCTCGATCAGCTCAAGTTTGCACGCGCGCGACTCGCCGCGCGCGGCGCACAGTTCAAGAGCGCCGACGCGCAGGCCCAGCCCTTTGCCGACGACACGTTCGACGCTGCCGTCATGCCGTTGGTGATTTTCTTCGTGCCCGATCCGGCCAAAGGCGTGTCCGAAATGGCGCGCGTGGTTCGGCCGGGCGGCTACGTCGCAGCCTATGCCTGGGACTTGCCAGGCGGAGGGTTCCCCTACGAGGCAGTGAAAGTGGAACTGCGTGAGCTGGGTATGGAAACCACGCTGCCGCCCAGCCCTGACGCGTCGGATTTCGGTGCGCTACGGGAATTGTGGACGGGTGCTGGTCTCGAAGCAGTCGAAACGCGGGACATCCTTGTGCAGCATGTGTATTCTGGCTTTGACGAGTACTGGTCGACCGTTCTCCTTGGGCCGAGCACTGGACCAAGGCTCAAAGCGCTGATGCCGGATGTGGCCGCCCAATTCCAGGCGCGCTTACACGCGCGCCTGCCGGTGGATGCTTCTGGCCGCATCGTTTGCACTGCGCGGGCCAACGCGATCAAGGGGCGCTTGCCGGATGCGAAGTCAGGGCAGAACTTCGAACTTCAGGCCGCCCGATAGTCCGGTGGTGCTGGGCACCAAGGAGTCGCGGTACCAGGACTGGCAGCACACGAGCTGGCCCGCCAGGATGAATCCGCCCCCGCTAGGGTGGGCCAGCATCTCCGACAGAGTATGCGTGAGCGATCCTTGGCAGGGCGTGGAGCCGGTGGTGTTCTTGATGGCCAGGCGATACAAGGGCGGCTTGACACACAAGAGGCCATCTTGGAACGGCACTTGGTCCGGGCCGTTGAGTCCGAAGAAGGTCAGACCGTTTTGCTGGACGACCAATCGATAGGACTGCACGAAGAAGTTGGCAGGCGCGGCCAAGCTTGGACTGCCGATGGCTCGAATCAAGGGTAAGCACCCGCTGGAGTTGATCTTGGCCGTGCAGTACGCAGCCGGCAAACGCGGTTGCAGATTGATCAAGATCGACGCGTCGTCGCTGTCGCGGTTGAAGGTCACGACATCGGGCGTTGTATTGCCATCCAAATCGCCAGCAACGACGATCAACGCCTCGGGATTCTGGCCCACGGGGAATTGCAGCGATCCCGAGTAGAAGATGCCTGCAATGCCGCTGCTGCGCATGGCAGTGATGGTGTCGGAATCCGCGTTGGCAACCGCCACGTCGGGAATTCCATCCAGATCGAAATCGGCCGCCGCCAAGCCGCTTGGCGACAAGCCGCCTGTGGACCCATTGACGGGCCCAACCCAGTGATTGCCGCCGTTGTTTTGGACGTGGATCCCGACGACCTCGGTCAGCAGGTTTCCGGTGCAGGCCGTAGCGACGTCCAGTGCCCCATCGTGATCGAAGTCGGCGATGGCGACACCGTGCGGTTTGAGAATGGTGCCAAACCCCAGATCGACCAAGGTCTGAAACGTGCCGTTGCCCAGGCTTTGGAACAATCTCACGCGGTGGTCGTCGCGCGAACTGACCGCCAGATCGTCCCAGCCATCGCCCGTGAGATCGCCTGCGGCAAGGCTGCGCGTCTCTGCTCCCACGGCGTAGGTCCCCATGGGAATCAGCCCGCCCAAGCCGTCGTTCAGATACACACTGACGTCGCCCGACACACGGTTGTTCACCGCTGCGTCGGGCTTGCCGTCTCCATTGAAATCGGGCGCGACCACCATGCTCGGCTCTTGCCCCGCCGGGTAGCTCCCCGCCAGTACGAATTGCCCGTTTCCATTGCCTAGCGCGATGCGAACTTGGCCGGCACTGAAGAGCGCCATGACGACATCGAGATCGCCGTCGCCATCGAAGTCGGCCGCGGCGAGGCCTTCGGGACTGGTGGCATTGCCTGTGGGAAGCACGAACCCCAGCGCAAACGTACCGTCGCCGGCGTTGGTGAAGAACTCGATCTTGTCGGGCGACTCACTGGTCACGGCGAGGTCGAGGTCCTGATCGCCGTCGTAGTCCAGCAGAGTGCCGCCTTCTGGCTTGCTGCCAACGGCCAAGCTGAGGGCCGGCGCGAACTGAATTTGCGGCAGCGCGAAAGACAGGCCGCCACACAGCATCGAAAATAGGACGACAAGGGGGTACTGGCGCATGGCTTGGCTGGGGATAGAGGAACTTCGCAGCTGCGGCCGACCACGGGGGTAACGCGGCACGCAGGGAGAACGAGAGCTTGAAACGGGGCATGGATCTACGGCAAAAGGCGTACCGCAGCGCATGATCGCGCCGAGTGGGCTCCTAGGGGCCCAATTCCCGAGCGTCGCATCGCAATCGACCGACGAGTCGTCCAAGTCCTGGAACATGCGGCCCCTAGCCGTGCGATATCTGGACGCCTGGCCGCAGCGCTAGCCCGTCAGTTCCAGGACGGATCGGGCGGCTGATCGGCCAATTCGCGCGCGCCGCCCCCCAAAGAACGGACGACTTCCTTCCAGGTTCGCGAGGGGTCGCTGCGAAAGATCCACTCCGCTTGCGCGGGCGCTGGCAACCACGCGCCGGAGGCCAGCTCCTGCTCCAATTGCTCGGACTCCCAACCTGCATATCCAATCAGCAGCAAGGCCGAGCGCGCGAACTGGGAAGCACTCGACAGCGCAAGTTCACCGACCTGATCGATCTCTCCGCCCAGCCACAAATCGCCAGCAATGTGCACTCCGCCCTCGACCCGATCGGGCACGCAATGCAGCGTTTGCAAGTGCTCCGCCCCCACCGGGCCGCCGATGTACAACGGGACGTCGGCGCGCGCTAGGGCTAGCTCTTCGGGCAAGATCGCTTTGGTGCGGTGCTCCGAGGGGCGGTTGATTACCAGTCCGTAGGCACCTTGCTCCGAATGCTGGCAAATCAGCACCACCGAGTGCATGAAATTGGGGTCCAGCATCTGCGGGTTGGCCGCTAGGAGCGTTCCCGGAGTGACGAACAAATCCATGGAAGCACTAGCTTAGCGCCCCGGGCGGGATGCAAACAAAGTCGAAACTGGCGCCCAGCCCGCGGGCGCCGCGAAACGACGAATTCCACCCTCAGTTCCCCCCGTCTGCCGCGCAGGAATGCACTAGGCGGCGCCCCAAATCCCATGCAGAGTAGTGACGGTCTTCTGGGGTTGGCATTAGGATTCAAC
>JAKFYL010000432.1 GCA_021730845.1 Planctomycetota bacterium
TACAAGGGCAGTGTGATCTTGGTCACTCACGACCGCTACTTCCTGGATCGCGTGGTGAGCTGGATGCTGGAGATCGAGCGCGGCCGGGCCACGCCCTACAAGGGCAACTACTCCGAGTACTTGATGCAAAAGCAAAAGCTGCTCGAGGAACGCACCGGCAAGGACGCCGCGCGGGAGAAAATCCTCGCGCGCGAACGCGAGTGGCTGGGCCAATCGCCTGCAGCGCGGCGCAAGCGCGCCAAGTGGCGCGAGCAGCGCTACAAGGAACTGATGCAACAAAAGGCAGAAGATCAGTTCGAGTCGATCGAGCTGCGCATTCCGCCGGGCCCGCGTCTGGGCGACAAGGTGATCGAGTTTCGCGACGTGACCAAGCGCTTCGGCGGCCGCACGTTGATCAAGAACCTCACCTTTGAAGTGCCTCCGGGCGGCATCCTGGGCATCATCGGTCCCAACGGCATGGGCAAGACCACGCTCCTGCGCATGATCCTGGGACAAGAAAAACCGGACTCCGGAACGATTACCATGGGTTCCACGGTGATGCTGCGCTACTTGGACCAGTCGCGCGCGATCCTGGACGATTCCAAGTCGGTGTACGACAACATCTGCGAAGGCAACCCACAGATTCCGTTCGGGTCCAAGTTGCTCGACGGCCGTGCGTATTTGGCGCGCTTCCACTTCAAGGGCGAGGACCAGCAAAAGCTGCTCTCCGAGTGCTCGGGCGGTATGCGCAACCGCGTGCTCCTGGCGCGCATGCTGCGCGAACCCGCCAACGTGATCCTGATGGACGAACCCACCAACGACTTGGACCTGGAGACGCTGCGCGTGCTCGAGGAAGCATTGATGGAATACCCCGGTTCGGCGATCGTGGTCAGCCACGACCGCTATTTCCTCAACCGCGTAGCCACGCACATCCTGGCTTTCGAGGGCGAAGTCGAAGAAGGCGCGGGACCCGAAATCCAGTTCTTCGCCGGCGATTTCGAGGCCTACCACGAATGGCGCGAGAAGGAGCACAAGCAACGCGGGCTGGCGCCGCGCTCCAAGGCCGGGAAGTACCGCCAGCTCTTGCGGCAGTGACGCGCGCTGTGCGCAAGGCCTGGCGGCTCTTGGAAGGCGAGAGTCTCAGCCGCGGGGACCGGGCTCTGGAAGCCTGGCCCATGGCGCTGCGCGCCCTGGAGATCGTGCGCTCCTACGTTCCGCTCGACGCGCAGCAGGCGAGCACCCGAGCGCGCTTTGAGGACTTCATCCAGGCGCATCCAGAGGATGCCCATCTGCGCGCACTGTCGGTTGGGCATCTGACGGCTTCTGGCTTGGTGGTCGATCCCGAGCGAGGTCAGGCGCTGCTCACGCACCACAAGAAGCTCGGCCGCTGGCTGCAACTGGGAGGGCATGCGGACGGAGACGCCAACTTGGTCGCCGTCGCACTGCGCGAGGCTTGCGAGGAAAGCGGCCTACTCGATTTGCGCGTCCTGCCGGCGCCCATCGATTTGGACGTGCACTTGATTCCCGCACGACCGGGCGAAACGGCCCATTGGCATTGGGACGCGCGCTTTCTGATTCTTGCGCCAGCCGGATCGGTCGAAGCAGCCTCGGAGGAGTCGCATGCGCTGGCCTGGATCAGCCCCGAACAGGTTGTGACCTTGACGCACGACGAATCCGTGCTGCGTCTGTATCGGACGGTCTTCGAGTAACGAGCGTCCAAGGACTCCGCCGCTATTCAGAGACCATCCACTCCCAAGTGCGCACGAAGCCCCAGCGTTCGCCCATCGAGATCAAGGCATCGTCGTTGTGGGCCACGCGCGCCAAGAGACGATGCTGGCCGCGGCCGGCCAGGATCTTGCGCGTCTCCTTCACCAGCTCGCGCGCCAGGCCTTGATGGCGCAAGCGCGGCTCGACCCACAGCGCGAGCAAGCACGGAGCCCGCTCCAGACTCGTGGGATCTTCGACCGGGCCTGCGTAGCTCAAACCGGCCAGGCGCTCGCCATCGGGCTCGGACGCCACGATCAGCACGGATTGCGGCGCTGCAAAATCGCGCCGCAGCCGTCGCTCGCTGGCGCCCTTGGGGAACGGCTGATCGCTGACCGGGCCATGTGCACTCGCCCCCAGCGAATCGAGCAAGGGCGCCTGGAGCAGCGCCTCCTCCAGCGTGCCCAGGCATGTCAATCGGATTTTCATGGCTCTGCCTGACGGGTCCTTGCCGCACTGTACTCCAAAGCGCTGGGCGGGTAGACGGAGAGCGCCACAAAAGGCACCATTCTACCCCTGCCGAGCCGGGCACAGCTGCGGACGAGCAGGCCCGGGGCCGGTAGCCCCCTCCCCAAGAAACCTCTCCTCCAAGCGAACATTTCCGTGCAAGTTCAGTTCGAAGCCACCGGTCCCTGCCTAGGTCAGGTCAGCGTTACGGTTCCCTACGAGGAGTTCGACTCGAAAGTTCGCACGCTGCTGGCCGAGACGAGCCGGCAAGTGCGCGTCAAGGGTTTCCGTCCAGGCAAAGTGCCCGTGCGCATGGTCGAAACCCTCCACGGAGCGCAAGTGCGCAAAGAAGCCCGCCAACACTTCCTGCAAAAGGCGCTCGAGCAGACCGTGGCTGAGCACAAGGTCAAGATCCTGCAACACCCGAGTGTGGAACTGGACGGCTCTGCCCTGGCTCCCGGTGCGCTGTACGAGGAAGTCCTGCAGCTGACCTTGCGCCCACAGTTCGAGCTGGGAGCCTACAAGGATTGGGAGCTCGAGAGCTCGTTGCCGGAGGTGACCGATCAGGATGTGGAAACGGCGCTGGAAGAAGTGCGCCGCAACCAAGCCGTACCCGTTCCCGCCGGTGAAGAAGGCCTCGCCGACGACGGCATGGCCCTGGCCACGGTCGAGTTGCTCCACCAAGACGCGGTGGTGTTCCAGCGCGAAGGCTTGCGCATCAACCCCAAGACCGAGATTCCGGGCGTCGACGCGGAACAATTCGGCGCTCGCATGCGCGGCCTGCATGCGGGCCAGTCGATGGAAGTCGAGATCCAGTTTCCTGCCGACTTCGAGGTGGAATCGGCGCGCGGCCAAACCGGCACCTGCAGGGTTACGGTGAAAGAAGCCTACAAAATCGTGCCGCCCACGCGCGCGGAACTGATCGAGCGCTTGAAACTGGCCGACGAACCGGCGTTGCTGGCTCGCGTGCGCGAAAAACTGGCCGAGGCGGCCAAGATCCAAGAGGACCAGCGCATCGAAAACGCTTTGCTCGAGCGCCTGGTCGCACAGCACGAATTCGAAGTGCCCGAAGCCATGGTGACCCAGCACACTTCGCGCCTGGCGGACCAAGCCCGAGCCGCGATGTCGGCGCAGGGCGTCGAGGACGAGCGCGTGGAAAAGGAACTGGAATCCCAAACCGCAGCCTTGCGCGAGCGCGCCGTGCGCCAATGCCGAACCATGTTCCTGGTGGAACAGGTGGCCGAGGCCGAAAAACTCGGCGTCCAGCAGCAGGAACTTTCCGCCGAACTGGGCCAAATCGCCGAGCGCAACCAGACCAGTTTCGACGAAGTTGCGAGTTACTACAAAGAGCAAGGGCTGTTTGGGCAACTGGCGCTTGAAATCCTCGAGCGCAAGGTCAAGAAACTTCTGCGCGAAAAGGCGCGGCTCAAGTCGCCCCCGGCCTAGGGTCGACACCAGGCCGGAAGCCGCACACCGGGGTCGACCTTGGCCCCTTGGCCCTTGAATCGACCGCTGCGACAGCGTACAGGTCGAGTCTGTCATCCCCCCGCCAAGACCAAACCCGCCAGAATCGGACATGAGCGCACAGGGCAACTACTACGTCCCCTACGTCATCGAAAAGACCGGTCGTGGAGAACGAACCTACGACATCTACTCGCGGCTGCTCGAGGACCGCATCGTATTCATCGGCACGCCGATCGATGACCAGGTGGCCAACTCGGTCATGGCTCAGCTCTTGTTCCTGGACAAGACCAACAAGAGCCAGGACATCAACATCTACATCAACTCACCGGGCGGCTCCGTGACCGCCGGATTGGCGATCTACGACACGATGCAATTCGTGTCGCCGGACGTGGCCACGTATTGCTTGGGACAAGCCGCCTCCATGGGCGCGGTGCTGCTGTCGGGAGGCGCCAAGGGCAAGCGCTTCGCGCTGCCCAACGCGCGCGTCATGATCCACCAGCCCTGGGGGGGGACCCAGGGCACGGCCATGGACATGGAAATCCAGGTCGCGGAAATCCTCAAGCTCAAGAAGACCTTGGAAGAAATCCTTTCCAAGCACTCCGGCCGCAGCGCCAAGGAAATCTCCAAGGCCTGCGAACGTGACAAGTTCTTCGCCGCGGAAGAGGCCAAGGAATTCGGCCTGATCGACCACGTGGTCGCTTCCGTCGCCAAGCCCACCGGCGGCACGTAGCGGCACCCCTTCCAGGCGCGCTCCTTGGCTCCAGGCCCGAAGCCCGGGGCCTAAAGCGGCCCGGGCGAGCAACGCCGGGAGGGCCGCCTGGCGCACACGCAGGGCGCAGCCCAGGGCTGCGCTTTCTTCCGCCTCGAGCGCGGGCGAATTTTTCCAGGGCTTGGTGCGCGAACCCTGACGATTCCGAGTGTTCTTGGACCACACCCGCGGTCGACGATGGGTCTTGGGCTAAGATCTAGCCTTCCATGGCGCCTCCCTCAAACCGCGGACGTCACGTCGAGCGTTGCACTTTCTGCGAAAAGCGACGCCACCACGTGTCCTCACTCATCGCCGGCCCGCCCGGCGTGTACATCTGCAACGAGTGCATCGAGATCTGCAACTCGATTCTGCAGGAAGAACAACGTCGCAGCCCCACAGGAGACAAGGGCGCCGCAGGCGCCGCAGCCGGTCATGCCGCCGGCGGTCCGGGAATCGCGCCGACGCGCTCCCGCGGCGCGGCGGACGGCGCTCGGCGTTTGCCTACGCCGATTCAGATCTCGCGCCATCTGGACGAGTACGCCGTCGGCCAGCAGCTAGCCAAGAAGACGCTGGCAGTCGCGGTGTACAACCACTACAAGCGCTTGCGCCAATTCCAAAGTGGCGAACCGATCCGCTCCGACGTCGAGATCGAAAAGTCCAACGTGTTGCTCGTGGGCCCCACCGGTTCCGGCAAGACGCTGCTGGCGCGTACCCTGGCGCGCATGCTCGACGTCCCGTTCGCCATGGCGGACGCAACCACCCTGACGGAAGCCGGGTATGTCGGCGAAGATGTGGAGAACATCCTGCTCAAGCTGCTCCAGGCCGCCGATTTCGACGTCGAGCGCGCCCAGCAGGGCATCGTCTACATCGACGAGATCGACAAGATCGGCCGCACTCACGGCAACGTTTCGATCACGCGCGACGTTTCCGGAGAGGGGGTCCAGCAAGCGCTGCTCAAGATCCTCGAAGGTACGGTGGCCAACGTACCGCCCCAGGGCGGTCGCAAGCATCCCGAGCAGGCCTACATCCACGTCGACACTTCCAACATTCTGTTCCTGTGTGGCGGAACGTTTTCGGGAATCGAGGAGATCATCGCCAGGCGCGTGGGCAAGGATCTGATCGGTTTTTCGCGTCAAGGCAACCAGAGCGCCAAGGCGGAACCGGCCACCTCGGCCGATACCTCCCGGCGCATTCTGTCGCGCAAGGGCAAGCAGCCCTTGCCTTCCACGGTCGACAAGACCACGCGCGACTTGTTCCTGCGCATGCTCGAACCGCGGGATCTGATCGAATTCGGCATGATCCCCGAATTCGTGGGTCGTTTGCCGGTCATCTCCACGCTCGAGACCTTGACCAAGGCGGACATGGTTCGAATCTTGACCGAGCCGCGCAATGCCTTGGTCAAGCAGTACCAGCGCTTGTTCGAGTTGGCGGGAGCCGAATTGCAGCTGACGCCCGGAGCTCTGGGGGCCATCGCGGACCTGGCGCTGGAACGCGAGACCGGCGTGCGCGCCCTGCGCGCGATCATGGAAGACTTGTTGCTGGACCTGTTGTACGAGTTGCCCTCGCGCACGGACACGCGTCTGTTCGTGGTCACGGCCGAACACGTGCGCGGCGAAAGCGCACTGGCCTTGGGACTGGACCAAATCGACGGCGAAAGTACCGGCGAGGCGCCGGCGCGCGAAAGCGCCTGATCCGCCCCTAGCGCTGGAACGGGCGGACAGACCCGAACGCGAGCAGTCGTTCCCGGATCCTGTTCCGGCTATCCTTTGGCAGGCAGAGCCATTGGCTCTTACAGCACGTGCCGGCACCTTCCCTCGTCATCCACTACCACCGCGACTTCGACGGCATGGTCGCCGCCGCGGTGCTGGCCCACGCCTTGACCGAGCGCCGCGGCGAAACGCCCAACTGGAAGAGCGTCAACTACGACCAACGCGAACATTGGGATTCGTTCTCGGCCGGCCAGCGTTTCGCCGTGGTCGATTTTCACTTCCACCCACGCGCCGAGTACTGGTTCGACCACCACCCGACCACGTTTCTTTCGGATCAGCTGCGCGCGCGTTACGAGCCTTCCGAGCGCTGGAACTGGGATCCAACCTCCCCTTCCTGTCCCCCGCTGATCTTGGCCCACGCCACCCAGCACTGGGGCTATCAGCCCAGCGAACGCTTCTTGGAGATGGCGCGCTGGTCGGACGTGATCGATGCGGCGCGTTACCGCGACGTGGATGAGGCCGTGTTTGGCGACGCGCCTGCGCTGCGCATTGCGCGCGCATTGACCGCCTCGCCGTCCCTGGACTGGACCGATTGGCTCGTGGGCGAACTGCTCGAGCACACGCTCGAGCAGGTTGCGGCTTTGGAAGACGTCGAGCGCGCCTACCAGCGCGCGGCTCGCAACCGCGACAAGGCGCTGGTGCAGTTCCCGCCCACCGTGCGCTCCAGGGAGGACCGGGTCCTGGCCTACGATGCGTCCTCGAACTCGATTCGCCGCGAACGATTCGTGCCGTTCTTCCATCACCCGGACATCCTGTATGCCGTAGGCGTGATTCCCACGCGCGCGGGCTTTCACGTTTCGGTCGGCGAGAACCCCTGGCGCCCATCCCCCATCCAAGTTCACATCGGTGAACTCATGGAGCGCCACGGCGGCGGCGGTCACAAGGCCGTAGGCGGAGCCAATCCGCCCAACCTCGACGCCGCGCGCTCGCTCGCCACGGCGATCGCACAAGAACTGCGCCTCGCGCTGCGCCAGAAGCCGTGAAGCCGTCGCTGCTCCAGTGGGAGCCGGCGGCCATCGAACGGCGCCTTGAAGAACTCGGCGGGCGCGCATTCCAAGCCCGCGTGGCGCGCGCGGAACTGCTGGGCCGTGGCAAGCTCGACTACGAAGGCATGAGCGCTTTGCCCAAGGACCTGCGCAGGACCTTGGCGACAGAAGTTCCGCTGCTCAGTTCGATCGAGAAGCTGCGCACCTGGTCCAGCGACGGAGCCTGCAAACTGCTGCTGGAATTTCCAGCCCAGTCGCAAAGCCCGGGAGCCCGCACGGTGCCCGCGCAAGTCGAAACGGTCTTCATTCCCCCGCACGAGCGCGGCAGCACCAAGGGCGCGACCGTATGCGTATCGACCCAAGTCGGCTGCCCGGTGGCATGCCCCTTTTGTGCCTCCGGAAAGGCTGGGTTGCAGCGCAACTTGGCGGCCCACGAAATTGCCGAACAATTCGCCCACGCCCGCGCCCTGGGACCGATTTCGCGCGCTGTCGTCATGGGCATCGGAGAGCCGCTGCTCAATTTGGACAACTTGCTGGCGGGTCTCTCCCTGGTGCGCTCGGAACTCGACCTAGGCGCACGCAAGGTCACCGTCTCCAGCGTGGGCTTCCCCGAGCGCGTGCGCCGCGCGGCCCAGAACGATCCGCGCTTCCAATTGGCGATCAGCCTGCACACCCCCGACCAAGAACAACGCGATTTCCTGGTGCCGGCCATGCGCGGCGTACCCATCGAAGACGTGCTGGCGGCAGGCGATGAGTGGTTCCACGCCACCGGACGCGAGGTCACCTACGAATACGTGCTGCTAGCGGGCACCAACGACAGCGAAGGCCATGCCCTGCGCTTGGCGGAGCGCCTGCGCGGCCGGCGCGCGACGGTCAATCTGATTCCCTACAACCCGATCGAAGAGAGCACCTTTGGCCGGCCTACTCCGGAGAGTGTGGCGCGCTTCGCGGGCTGCTTGGAACGCGCCAAGCTCGTCGCCACCGTGCGCTGGTCGCGCGGAGTCGACGGCCAAGCGGCTTGCGGACAGCTGCGAGTATCGAACGCGAGCGGCGCTCCGCCCGCCTAGCGGATTTCCGCGAGCGGCACGACGACGTCGAATTCCTCCGACCCACGGCGCACGCGCAATTTGACCTTGTCGCCCTCTTTCCGGCCATCGAGGTGATCCACCAGATCGCGTTGGCGTCTGACTTGTCGTCCGTCGACCGCCAAGATGATGTCCGGCAGCAGGCTGCCATTGTCGAGTTCGACCGGAGCGCGCAATCCCGCACGCGCAGCGGGACCGCCCTGCTCGACGCCTTCGATGCCCACGCCGAGCAGCCGATTGGCGCTCATCATCTGGTCGGAGATCATGGAAATGCCAAGCAGCGGCCGGCGCACGCGGCCGTGCGCGATGAGTTGCGGCACGGCGCGCCTCGCCACGTCCACCGGTACGGCGAAACCTACACCCGCGTAGGCGCCCGAAGGACTGACAATGGCAGTGTTGATGCCGATCAAGCGCCCCGCCGAATCGAGCAAGGGTCCGCCGGAATTGCCCGGATTGATGGCGGCGTCGGTTTGGATCACGTCTCGAATGCGGTGGTCGGAGGGCGAGCGGATCTCGCGACCAAGACCGCTGATGATGCCGGTGGTCAAGGTCTGGTCCAGGCCGAACGGGTTGCCGATGGCGTAGACGCGTTGCCCCACCAATAGGTCGGAAGATGTGCCCAAGGCAATCGGCGACCTGGCCCGCTCGGGCTTGCGCGCGAGTTCCAGCACGGCCAGATCGTGCTCCGGCGCAGCGCCGATGATCTTGGCGGGAATGTCTTGCGATTCGCCGTCGAAGGTCACCCGCACTTGACCACCGCGCGAAATGGCGGCTTGGACGACGTGAAAATTGGTCACAACGTGCTGGCCATCGTCCCAAATGAACCCCGTGCCGGTGCCCTGGGGAACTTCCATGGCGTCGGCGCTCCAAAACGATCGCACGGTGCTGACGGTCGTGATGAACACCACCGCCGGGGAAACGCGCTGAAATAGCGCGATGGTCGACTCTTCCTCGGTCGTCAGGTCTCCGCGCGGAATAGCCTTGGCATCTTGAGGCTGGCTTGTCAGGGAACGGGCCGTGCTCGGACTCGATACCGAGGGCGCATTCGCGGGATCGGGCCCCAGCGACGAATGCATGCGCCACGCCACGGCTGCGAACAAGGCGAAGAAACCGCCCAGGGCCAGAAGTGTTTCACGCGGCGCTTCCTTGCGCTGCATGGGTGCCACGAATCGTCCGCCTTGGGGTTTGAGGTCGATGATCTGCATGGAAGGTACGGCTAACCTAGGTTGTTTGCGTCGCTTTTCGCCCCCCCGGCCTAGGGGTCCCCGGAAAGGGTGCGGACTCGCATTCCCAAAGGATAGTCGGCTCGAACCTCGGAACCAGACCGAGACCTTCTCGAGAAGGTCGATGCTTCCTTAGGAAGGCAAGTTTCACCGCAAGCTCCAGGGCCTAGAAATGGTGCCGGAAACGAGGCCACGAGCCCCCAAGGTCCGGCCTGGACCTCGCGGGAAGCTCGTCCCTCGCTGGCTGCAACGGGCCTGTCTACGGCCCAGGCGGCACAGTGTTGGCCTGGTTCTTGGCTTGTTGGCGTTCTGCCAGGGCGCGCTCGCAGCGCTCTGCCAAGGCCGCCGCTGCATCGCGGGTCTCGGCGAGCACACGGTCCCAGGCCGAGTTGCCCTTCTCGCGCAGTTCCAACAGCTTGGTGCGCAGGGCTCCTTGCTCGGATTCCAATTCGGTGACGAGCGCGTGCAGCCTGGTGCGAGCGTCGCCCGCGACCTCGTGCAACTGGAGTTTCAATTGCTCGAGCTGGGGACGCAGCGTGGCCAGCGCCTTTTCCAGTTCCGCCACGGCATCATGACTCGTTCGGTCGAAGGCCGTGCGCGCGTGCTCCAGGGCTTGGCGCCATTCATCCTGGACACTCCCAGCGGCACGCGAGCCGTCGGCCTGCTCGCTCGTACCCGCGGAATAGTCGGCGCCCTGGGCTGGGCGGCAGGCCGCGAAGGAACTGCCGAGGCAAGCAAGGGCGATGGCAAGGCGACTGGAATTGGTGGTCATGGCAGAAATGCTACGCAAAAAAAGGACAGGTATTCGTGAGGTTTTGTTGGCCGCAGCTCCGCGAGGGGTCACCGCCGGGCCCCTTCGGACCCCGGGGAGGGCACAACGCCGAGTGGGAATGCCGCCGGACCAGGAAACGCACAGGCTGAGTACCCAGGCGACGGCAGCCGATAGAATTACAGCCAAGGCGGCCTCGAAGTTAGCCCGCCCGCGGCGATTTTTCCTCCAGGCCATGCGCTTCCTCCTCGAAAGTACGCTGTTCAAGTACGCGGTGCTCGTGGCCATGCTGCCATTGTGGTTACCGTTCTTGCGCGCCCTTTGGGAAGACCTGAACGACAGCCTGCGCGAGGAGGGAGGCCTTTTGGGACAGCCTCCTTCACCGGAAGCGCTCCAGCGCATGCGTATGGAACGGCGCCGCCAGACTGACGTCATGTTCAGCGAACCGCTGCCCAAACGCGGGCAGGCTGCGCGGCCTTCCATGGCCCGCAAGACCACGATTCCAGGTCGCGGATTGGGAACTAGCGAAAAGCAACGCAAAGGACCCAAGCTACGCGGGGGCAGCCTCTAGCAGGGCCGCGCTGGCTCAAGGGCCCCTGGCTTGTCCGTGGCGAGTTACCAAGTCGCGATCGACTATTGGCCCGCGACGAGCCATGCCAGCGGTGTCGGCCGCTACGTGCGCGAACTGGTGCGCGCGCTATGCGCGCTGGAAGACGGCCCCAACTTGCTCTTGCTGGATGTAGGTCCGGGCGAACGCGTGTTCGAGGGCGACGCCCTGGGCCTGGCACGGGCCGGCGAACGCGTGCATCGGTTCCACGCCCAGGTTCCCAGGTCCGCGCTTGCATTGGCTCGGCGTGCAACCGGTGGGCATCTCGCGCTGGAACGACAACCAATCGCGCTGTGCCTGCGCGTGTTCCCTGACCAGCCGCCAGAATGTGCGGCGTGGAACGTACTCGCGCTGGCCGAACTGCCTGGGGCCGGCTCGCAAGAAGCCGCGCGCCTGGCCCACAAGCTCAGTCAGCGCACCGACGTATTCGTGTTCAGTCAAGCTGCTCGAGCGGCGGCGATCGAGCGCCTTGCAGTAGCTCGCGAACGCATCCACGTCCTGCCGGTCGGTTGCGAGCATTGGGCCCGCGAAGTCACGGCTCCGGCCGGCGATCCGCCTACGATCGTGGTGCTGGGCCGCGCGGACCGGGGACGCGCGGCCGTGGAGATTCTGCACGCGTTCGAAGCGTTGCGCCGCCGCGGCAAGAGCGCGCGGCTGTGCTTTCTTGGGCGCCGCGGCGACGCCGGCCATGCGTGGACGCAAGGCTTGGAGAATTCGCCGTTTCGCGCCGACATCACCTGGCACCAGGCTCCCAGCGAGCCGCACATCGCCGGCGCGGTTGCGAGCGCCGCGTTGCTCGTGCATTTGTCGCGCGAAGAATGGACCGCGGTCACGCCCCTGGAGGGATTGGCGGCCGGACTGGCCTTGGTCGTGTCGCCGTTGCCCGCCTTTCAAGAATCCCTCGCTGGTTTCGCGCACTACGTCGGCGACTGGGAAACACAGGCCCTTGCCATCGCGCTGGAAGCCGCACTTGCGGACGCCGCCGATCCAGCCGCCCGAGCTCGGCGCCGCGCCCATGCAAGCCAGTTCACCTGGGCGCGCCAGGCGCGCTTGACGTTGGACGCCTGGCGGCGGATCTTGGAGCGCGAGAACTTGCTTTTCCGTTAGCCTAGTCCCCCGCACCGTGCAGCCCTTCCATCTGGCCCTTCCGATCGACGATTTGGAGAGCTCGCGCAGCTTCTACGCCGGCCTGTTGGGCTGTCCGGTCGGACGCGAAAGCGAACTGTGGATCGACTTCGACTTTTTCGGACACCAGCTCTCGTTGCACGTAGCCAAGGCAGCGGCGCGCCAAGTGCAGACCAATCCCGTGGATGGCGACGATGTGCCGGTGCGACACTTCGGCGTGGTGCTCGAGTGGCAGGCTTGGGGGGCCTTGAGTGAGCGCCTAGCTCGCGCGGGAGTTCCCTTCCGCATCCAGCCGCATGTGCGCTTCCAAGGGGAAGTCGGCGAGCAGGCTACATTCTTCATCACGGATCCCAGCGGCAATGACCTGGAGTTCAAGGCCTTCCGTGATCCCGCGCGACTGTTCGCGCGCTAGGGACTGCCCGAAAGGCTGCGCGCGACTCGCGCGCATGTTCGGAATTCGTGAAAGAACGCGCGCGTTCCCGCAAATGAACCATAGGCAGGCTTAGGAACCAAGCTTCCCCCTTGGTTGAGGACTTGAGTCGCCCGACCGGGGTAGTCCAAACTGCTAAGTCCTGCGTTCGCTTCCATCTGTCCCCCCTAAGGAGTACTTCGCTCATGAAAACCACCCTGATCGCCCTAGCGTGCCTGGTCGTGCCGGCCGCCTTCTTCACAGCCTCCGCTCCGGCGTCGCAGCCCAGCCAGCCGCCCGTGGCCGAATCCTGGACCATCGACAACGGCCATTCGAGCGTGCTGTTTCGCATCCACCACGCCAAATCCGGCATGTTTTACGGCCGCTTCAACAAGATCGCCGGCAGCCTGACCATCGACCCGGCAAAACCCGAAGCCAGTTCGATCAAGTTCGAAATCGACGCGGCTTCCGTCGACACCAACGATGACAAGCGCGACGAACACTTGCGCAGCCCGGACTTCTTCTCGGTCAAGGAGTTTCCCAGCGTGCGTTTTGCCAGCACCAGCGTGAAGAAGACCGCCAGCGGCTTGGAAGTCACAGGCGACTTGGAAATGCACGGCAAGAAGAAGTCGGTCACCGCTGAAGTCGCGCACACCGGCACGGGCGAGTTCATGGGCATGCGCACGGGCTACGAGGCCACGCTGACCATCAAGCGCAGTGAATTTGGCATGACGGGCTACATCGACAACGGTGCGCTCTCGGACGAGGTCAAGCTGATCGTCAGCTTGGAAGCCGTCAAGGGCTAACGACGTCGCATTGCCCTAAGGGCCGAGCTACTGCTCTAGGTCGAGGTCGAACACGACCACTGCGGTCTTGCCGACCTCGATCGAAACCTGCTTGGCGAGCGGTTTCTTGGATGTCCTGTGCGTGAGTTCCGCTTTCCAGGCGATCCCGGCCAGGCCGTGAAGCGTCAACTCGCTCCTGCCGGAGAGCCGTTCCGTGCGTCCGCCGTCGATCACGGGATTGCCGGTCTTTTTGAGTGGAGTGAGCGTGATGTGTGCGTCCTGGAGTACAGAGGTGTTGATCGCCAAGACGCGTGCGCACAACGCTCCCGCCGGCTCCAGCCGCACGATCACGTCGTCGGCGCTGGAAGCGAGCGCGCGACCGCTGACCGTGGTCGACTTGCTCACGTGCCAAGCATCCCAAGCGTGCAATTCGTAGTTCTGATTCTTGGCGAGTCCCCGGAACGAAAAACGCCCCTGGGCATCGGTGCGCTTCCAACTGGCCCTGGCCGCGGCCGAGTCTGCCACGATGACCGGCACACCGAGCAAGTTCGACTCCAAGGGCCCGTGCGCGCGTGTCGGGCTGCGGCGCGAGCGGGGCTCCGCCAGAACCAGGCTCACGCGCGCGCCCTCGATCGGTAGCCCGCCCGTGGACAGGACGGTGCCGGCCAAGTGTCCCAAGAAAAGATCTCGCTCCACACGATTGGGGCCTGCCACCAACTCAACGTGTTCCATGCCAACCAAATCCAGCCCGGCGTGGCGTACGAACAGAGTGTGCCAGCCCTCGGACAAGTTCTGGGCCGAAAACTCGCCGCGTTCGTCGGTTGCCTTTTCGCTGCTGGTACCAGATCCCGGGCTCGAACCGGGCCGCGACCGGCCGCGCACGACCTCCACCCGAGCGCCGACAAGTGGCTGGCCGCCTAGGCTCAGTCGGCCTTGGATGGTGGCCATGGGCGCGGCGGTCAGAATCAGACTGCTGTGTGCGCCCTCGGTCACTTCGAACTTGGAAGCTTGCTTGTGTGCGAGGATCTCGGCTTCGTCGAGCTCATCGGACCAAGAAGCGCCTGCAACGGCTTGGTAGGAGCCCGCTGGAAGATTCCTGAACAGCGCACGCCCATCCGTATCCGAGTGCGCCAAGAGCCCGAAGGACTCGATGGTGCGCATCTTCGGCGCGGAAAGACGTACGACCTGCACGAGCATGCCGCGCAAAGGTTCCCCGGAAGCGTTCTGCACCTGGACGCTGGCGCTGCCACCCTCCGAAAGCGCCAGGAATTCTGGGGCATCCTGCGGACCACCGGCTAGTTTGTGGGCCAGGATCGGTGCTAGGCCGGCGGCCTTGACGCGCACCCAGGCAGGCAGTTCCCAGGTCCAGCCTGCATAGGCGCGCCCATCTGATGCACTGGTGGCCTTACCCACGTCTTCTTCCAAGTGCTCCACGGTGCCTGGTTCCGGCGGCAAGACGCGAAAATACTCCACTTCTGCGCCTGGCACGGGCAGGCCGTCGGCGGCGCGAGTCACGTGAACTTGCAGCCAAGGCTTGCGCGCGAGTTCGATGTCTCCCAGTTCCAATTGGCTCACCGGTGTCACGAGCGCGCGCTCGATGATCGCCGGTTCGAAAGTCGGCGCATGAAACGTCAGACGAAGCAGCAGTTGCGGCTGCCAAGTGATCGGCATTTCGCCACGCCACTCGCCCGCTTGGACTTGC
>JAKFYL010000442.1 GCA_021730845.1 Planctomycetota bacterium
CGAGCGCATCGAAGCCGAGCTGGCGGCCTGCCAGTCGCGATTGGAACAGACCCAGGACCAGTTCACGCGCGAGAACGAAGTCCTCGCCGAACTGCACCAAACGCGCACCGTGTGTGAACGCGAGTTCGAACAGGCGGTGCGCGAGGATGGCGAGGCCCAGCGCGTCATGGCCCAGCTGGACGCGCAGCTCACGGCCTTGGACCAGCGCTGCGTCGACTTGGCGCGAGCGACTGGCGAAATGCAGGCCGAGGCGCAGCGCGCGCGCCGCATCGCCCGCGAACACGAAAGCGGGAGTTCGGGTCTGGATGAAGAGGCGCACGCGCTGCTCGAGGCCATCGAATTGTCGGTGGGTGATCGCGCGCAAAAGGCGCAAGTGCTCGAGCAATTGCGCGCCCAGGACCGAGCCGGCCGCGAGCAGGCCAGCCAGCAGCGCGTGAGCGCCGAGCGCTGGACGCGCGATTTGGAGCGCTTGCAGGAGGATTTGGCGCGCCTATCCCTGGAGCAGCAGCGCGTCGAAATGACATCGCAAGAACTGCGCCAACGCTTGCCCGACGATCTGGGCCAAAGTGCGCTCGAGTTGCTGCAGGATTTCGAGCCCGCGCCACAGTGGTCCATGCTAGAGGGCCGCGAAGAGCTGGAAGGACAACTGTCGACGTTCGACCTGGCCGCGCAGGAGTGCAAGCAGAAGCTGGATCAGATCGGACCAGTCAGCCTGGACGCCGTCAGTGAACTGGAAACGACCGCGGGCCGTTTCGATTTCCTGGAGGGCCAGCGCAGCGACTTGGAAGAGTCGCGCCGCGCCTTGGCCGAGACCCTCTCGGCCATCGGCGCAGAGAGCACGCGTTTGTTCCTCGAAACCTTCGAACAAGTGCGCGGCCACTTCCAAGTGTTGTTCCGGCAGTTGTTCGGCGGCGGACGCGCCGACCTGGAACTCGAGGCCGGGGTCGACCCGCTGGAGGCAGGCATCGAAATCAGCGCCCGGCCGCCCGGTCGCGAGATGCTGCCGATCGGCTTGCTGTCGGGTGGTCAGCGCACCATGACCGCGTTGGCCTTGCTATTCGCAGTGTTCCGTTCGCGCCCCAGTCCGTTCTGCGTGCTGGACGAAGTCGACGCGGCCCTGGACGACGCGAACGTTGGCCGCTTCTTGTCGATGGTGGATACCTTTACGGCCGACTCCCAGTTCCTGGTGGTCACGCACAACAAAGGCACCATGGCTGCCTGCCAGGCGCTCTACGGCATCACGATGGAAGTCAAAGGCGTGTCCAATCACGTCAGCGTGGAGTTTTCCCAGGTGGATCGCTTCGTTCCCGAGGCCGTCGGCGACGCGGCCAAGGCGGCTTTGTTCCGAGCCGATGTTTCCAACAGCGAGCAAGCCGGCGTGGACCCAGCTGCCGAGCCGATCGTGGAGCTCGTGCCCCACCAGGCGAGCGAAGAGACCGCGCCCAGGACCTCGGCTGCGCCCAAGACAGCACTCTTACCCAAATTGCCTAAGGGTCGTCGTACAAGGTCGTTTGCGTCCGGGGGATCCGCTGCCCCGGGGGCACCCAGTGGACCTGGGGCAGCCCTTGGCCAGGACAGTCCAGCCGCAGAAGGCGCACTTTCGTCGCCGACGGGTCCACAGGAGTCCCCGGAAAGCAACTGATTGCGCACACCAGCGCCAACGAGCCTAGACTTCCCAAAAAGCCGAAGGGCCCTATTCGCCGATCATGGGGAAACGATCCGTGCGCACAGCTTGGAAGAAATGGGATGGGGCCGATCAGCCACGCCGGTCGTGGTTGCAGGCTGGCTTGTGGCTGGGGCTCTTTGCCGGCGCGGCCGCTAGCGGCAGGGCGCAGGAAACGCCTTCGCCGCTGGTCGAGACTCCTTCCAAGGAGCCTTTGCAAGAGCCGGTTGGTGAGGGATCCCAGGGCGCGCAGCAGCCCCCCCCCGCCGACCGACCCGAACTGGGCGCGGGGGAACAGGGGCCCCCGGCTCCGGCTATTCCGCCCGCGTCGACATCCCCAGACCAACCGGTCGGGCCGGAATCGAAACCGAACGATCCAACGCCGATCCATACGCTTCTCGCTGCGCCGCCTGCCGCTGGTTCGCCTGCCGCTGGTTCGCCTGCCGGAGGAGCGAACGCACCGCCACCGGTTCGCGCGGTCGCGTTGCAACCTGCGTATCGTCCCTTGGCGGACGTGGCCGTGTGGGTCGATCGCTTGGCTAGCAGTTCGCCTGCATTGGCGCGCGCTTTTCATTTGGCCACTTTGGCGGACGGGCGCGCCGTGCCGGCCATGGAGTTCGGTGCTCCCGGCGATGTTCCACGCGAACGACGGCCGACGGTGTTCTTGATCGGTGGCTTGGATGGGTTGTCTCTCGAAGGTGGTGAAGCTGTGTTGCAGGTTGCGCGCGATCTGCTCGCCGCGCCCGAGCGACTGCCGGCGCACGTGACTTTCGTGGCTGTGCCGTGGGCCTCTCCGGAGGCGCTGGAAGAGGCCCTGCTGGGCAGGAATTTCGACGGTCGCAACGCGCGTGCCATCGATGAGGACCGCGACGGCCTGATCGATGAAGATCCGCCCGATGACCTGGACGGAGACGGCCTGGTGCTGGACATGTTGATCGAGGATCCGCGCGGCGACTACGCGCGTTCCAGCGACGCGCGCTTCTTGGTGCGCGCGCAACCCGGCGATCATCCGCGCTTCCATCTCGTGAAAGAGGGGCGTGACGACGACGGCGACAATCGCTTCAACGAAGACGCCAAGGGCGGAGTCGTGCTGGATTTGAATTTTCCCGTCGGGCGCACTGCCGCGATCGGCGACGTGCGCCTGGGCAGCTACCCGCTGAGCGAAGGCGTGACGCGAGCCCTAGCCGACTTGGCTCTAGCTCGTCCTTGCAGCGTGGCGCTGTTTTTTCAGGGACGCCATGGCGGCATCGCCGCCCCCGGAGGAGTCGAGCTTGCCGGCAGCCAAGCACTGGTTTCTAGCGCGGACCGCGAAGTCTATGCGCGCGTGGGCGAGCTGTTTGCGAAGGTGACTGGGCGCGCGCAAACACCGTTCCTGGAATTGCGCGCAGCGCGTGGGGAAACGCGACCCGGCGCTGCATTGGATTGGTTCCACGCTGCGCTAGGTGCGCTGTCGGTGGAAATTTCGCCCTGGGGCCCCATGGTCGAAGGGCGCCCAGGAGTCGCGCTCCGCGACGCACGCTTCGAACGCGGCCAAGGCGGTTCCGTGTCAGGAGCGGGCGAAGTAGGCCTGGGCATGAACTCCCTGGCCAGTGCGCGCCCCCCCGGCGATTGGGATCGCCAATGGGCCCAGTGGCTGGACAACGTGCACGGAGGCCTAGGTTTTTCGACCTGGCGGCCCGTGGAGCTAGGACCTGGGATGCAGGGCCGGCGGGCATTCATCGGCGGCTGGGAACCTCGCACGCGCTTCAATCCGCCCGACGCTTCCTTGGAGCAGAGTGTGCGCGGGTTCGACGCGTTCGTGCTCTCCTTGGCAACCGCCATGCCCAGGCTCGAACTGCGTGTGGTGAGCCTCGAACGCCGCGGCGAAGTCGTGCATGTGCGAGCCCAAGTCAAGAACCTCGGCTACTTGCCGGCGGGCCTGGAAGGCGCTGCCACCAAGGCGGAGCGCGGCTCCAAGACGCTGGCAACCGGCAAGCAAACGCACGCGGCCGCGCTGGAACTGGAACTGGCCTCCGGCGCGGACCTCATCGCGGGCGAACAGCGCGTCGACCTTGGTCGACTGGCCGGCCAGGAGCTGTCTCGCGACGCAGCGTGGGTACTGTTCGCGCCTCCTGGCAGCGTCGTCACCCTGAAGGCCTCCGCAGCTTGGGCCGTCGACGTACGACAGGAGTTGCGTCCGTGAGGAAAGCCCTCCGCCTTGCTTGCCTGGGGCTGACGCTTGTTCCGCTGCTTGCAGCGTCGGCCCGGTCCCAGGACCAAAACCCCGTGGACAAAGAGCCCGCAGCCCGCGATTTGACCGCGGTGCCCGTCCAGCGCATTGCGCTCGATTTCCGCCACTACTACACCCAGGCGCAATTGGCCCAAGCGCTGACGGACCTGGCGACGGCGTATCCCGAAGCTTTGCGCGTCGAGTCCCTGGGAAAGAGCCGTCAGGGAAGCGACATCTTGGTCGCAACGCTGGGCTGGACAGGTGGGCTGGACTTGGCGTCCCGGCCGGCGCTGCTCTTGATCTCCAGCCCTGGCGAGTCCGGCCGCGCCAGCGCCGAACTGGCCTTGTTCTGCTTGCACGAGCTGCTGCGCGATCAATCCCGCGATCCGGCCGTAGCGCGCCTGCTCAAGGAACGAACTTTGTACGTGATCGCGTGTTTGGATCCGGACCAACGCGGCCTCGACCTGGAGGCGCGCCAAAAGGGTACCGCCAGCCAAGCGCGCGCCGTGGACCTCGATCACGATTTCCCGGCTTTGTGGGAGGAGGGTTTGGGGCTAACGGACCAAAGCGCCTACCCGCTGTTCGAGCCCGAAAGCAGGGCACTGTGCGAATTCCTGCTGACGCGACCGGCCATCGCCGCCGTGGCATGTTTGTCGGTTTTGGCTGCCCCGGCCTCGCCCCGCGAGCCCGCCTTGGAAGGAACTCCGGACCAACTCGCCCAGAACGAGGCCGCGGCCTCCCTGCGCTCGCGCGTGCTGGCGCACTGCGATTTGCGCACGCTCTTCGAGCAGGGGCGCCGGCCCGGAAGCTTGCTCGAGTACGTCTGGCGCGAACGCGGCGCCTTTGCCTTCGAGTTGACGGCCGCCCACGGCCAAGATCGCACGCCAGCCTTGGAGCGTGCAGCTTTCGGCGAAGACCATTGGCCCAGCGTGAACGACATCGAAGTGCTGGGCCGCGACGTCCTGCGGCGTACCCTGGACTTGGCCGAGAGCTTGCCGCAGGTGACGCTGACTTTGCATGCGCTCACGCGCCTGAAAGGGGACCAGTGGCAAGTGGACTTGAAGTTCACCAACTCCGGTGTCCTGCCGACAGCCAGCAGCGTCGCGCACCTGGTGGGGGCCGTGTCTTGGCCGCGACTGGAAATCGCCGGCGCGGAGCTGGTTGCTGCCGCAGTCAAGCATCATTCCGCTACCTCGTTTTCCGTGGAGCACGCCGGCGCGCGCGTGGTCGCGTTGCCCGAACTGGGACAAAGGTCGCAGGTCGATCTGCGCCTGGTCGTGGCTGGGGCCAGTCGGTCCGGAGTCGTGCTGACGCTCACTACGGCGCGCGCGGGTCGCGCGGAAGTCAAGTTGATTTTGGAATGACGTATCTCGCCCCCCCAAGGGCGTACAGCGTGGAGCGCGGAACATGCAGCCCCAATTCATGCAAGCCGCGCTCGATCTGGCGCGCGAGAAAATGTTGCTGGGCGAAGGCGGCCCGTTCTCGGCCTTGGTGGTGCAGGGAAATCGCGTCGTCGCCAAGGGCTGGAATCGCGTCACCCGTGCGCTCGACCCCACGGCCCACGCCGAAATCGAGGCCATTCGCAGGGCTTGCTCGCTGCTGCAGGACTTTCAGCTACGGGGGTGCGTGCTGTATTCCAGCTGCGAGCCCTGCCCGATGTGTTGGGCCGCGATCCATTGGTCGCGCCTGGACGAAGTGTTTTTCGCCGGCACGCGCCACGATGCGGCCGCGGCCGGATTCGACGACGAGCACCTGTACCGAGAGTTGGGCCTGGAGGCGCAAGCGCGCCGATTGCGAATGACTCAAGCTCCGGGCCCGTACCCAGAAAAGGCGCGCGAGCTGTTCGATACCTGGATGCGCTGGCCGGGTAGGCGCATGTATTGATGCCCGCAGCCTTTGGAGCACGTCCTAAAACTCTCCCTGGAATCGGCGTGGCCTAAAGCGGCCTCGGGCCGACGGGAGAGTTTTAGGACCTGCGCTTGTGCCGTGGCGGCTGGCAAACGGCGCCGGGCTACTTGGACTTGTGAATCAAATCGTCCACTTTGCGCAGTCCGCGCAGGGTGATCTCGGCTGCCATGCGCAGGCTCTCGGGAGCGCACTTGTCGAGCGTGTCTTCCGTGGTATGCCACCAGGCATTGGTTCCATTGGGACCATAGCGCAAGTCGATCAGGACGCACGAGGCAATGCCCACGTTCTTGAATGACAGGTGATCGTCGGCCACGGCCTCCTTGAGCACCGCGACGTGCTTGCCCAAACCATGCGCGCGCGCGGCGTCGAAGAAACAGGCCAGCAAGTTGGGGCTGGAATTGAAATCTTCGATCAGCCCCAAGTCCTTGTCTCCGATCATGTCGATCACGACCGCCGCCTTGACCCGGGCGCGCAATTCGGATGCGGCCAAGCCCTGGGCGTGGTGGCGAGAACCGTAGCAATTGTCGGGGTCCTGCCAGAATTCTCGCGTCGCTTCCTCGCCGTCCACGAAGACGAAGCGGTAGGTCGTGCGACGGCCGCCCAGCTTGGCCATGGTGCGGGCCAGTTCGAGCAGCACGGCGGTCGACGAACCGCCGTCGTTGGCCCCCACGAATCCTTCCATGCGTTTGGTGTCGTAGTGCGAAACGAGCAGCACGATGGGGGCCTTGTCCTCGGCGCCTTCACTGGCGGTCAAGTCCGCGTACACGTTGCACATCGCCAGCCGGCCAGCGGGTGTATCGACCTCGAAAGCCTCGCGCTCGGGGTGCAGTCCGGAAGCGGACAGTTGATTTTCGATCAAGACGCGCGCTTGCTCCGCTCCCGGCGAGCCAGCCGGCCGCGGGCCGATCGCCACCAAATTCTCGAGCAGTTTCCAGGCGCGCGCGGAATCGAAGACTTGAAGTTGCTCTTCGACCGGCGCTTGTCCGGTGGCGTTGGAGCAAGCCGCCGGGCCCACCAGCGTCAGCAGGCAACCGGCCAGCATGGCAAAGACCCTTGCGCCGGTGCGGCGCGCTGGATCCTCGAGTCGGGGGTGGTGTGCGCGCGGCTGCAGGGTTGCACGATTCATGGAAGCCACAAGCGTATCCGGTCCAGAGCGAAAACGGTCCAGCCGCCCGGGTCGGAGCGCCGGGAGTTCCCTAAGGTTGCGAATTCGAGACTCTCCGGCCTGGTTCATGCGGGACCTGCTTCGCGCAGGACCGGGCGCCGAGCGGGCCGCTTGGCCGCGGATCCGGGGCCAAGAAAGAACTTGGGGCCAGGGCCCCCCTGCGTCGAAGAAGGTACTCGCGCATCCCCTTTGCGAGCAGGGCCCAGAGCAGCGACACATGGACAAAGCACAGCCTTCCTTGCACGAGAGTTTGGTGCAGGCAAGTGTCGGGCGTGGGCCGAAGACGGCCGCGCCCTGGACCGGCAGCTTGGCGGAGTACCTGGCCATGGTGGAGCAGCGTCCACGCTTGGCGCGCAACGCCTGGCAGCGCCTGCTCGAAATGATCGAGAGTCATGGCAGCGAGCCGGTCACGCTCGCAGCCGGGGAGCCCGCGGAAGCAGGGGAAGCCGGGGCGCGCGGGCTAAGGCGTTGGCGCCTATTCGACGATCCGTTTCACGCCGGGCGCGACGCTGTGTTCGGATTGACGTCGTCCCTGGACGAACTGGTGCGCACGATTCGTGCCGCTGCGCAAGGTCTGGGCCCCGAGCGCCGTGTGCTCTTGTTGCACGGCCCGGTAGGTAGCTCGAAATCGACCATTGCGCGCTTGCTCAAGCGCGGCTTGGAACTGTACTCGCACACCAGCCAAGGCGAAATCTACACCTTCGACTGGCACGTCGACGGCGAGGTCATCCCGTCGCCCATGAACCAGGACCCGCTGCTGCTGGTGCCCGTCCACTTGCGCCCGCAACTGGAGCAGGCCCTGGCGCGCAAGGAGAAGCTGCCCTTCCGCCTGCGCGTACATGGGCAGCTCGATCCCGTCAGCCGATGGTGGTACCAAGAACTGGCCCGGCGTCATGGCGATGATTGGAGCAAGATCACGAGCCATGTGCGCGTGCGGCGTATGTTCTTGTCCGAGGAAGACCGCGTCGGCATCGGCACGTTCCAACCCAAGGACGAAAAGAACCAAGACTCCACCGAGCTCACGGGCGATTTGAATTGGCGCAAGATCGCCGAGCTGGGCACCGATTCGGATCCGCGCGCCTTCAACTTCGACGGCGAATTCAACGTCGCCAACCGCGGTTTGCTCGAACTGATCGAGGTGCTCAAGCTGGATGTGGCGTTCTTGTACGACTTGCTCGGAGCAACGCAAGAACAGGCCATCAAACCCAAGAAGTTTGCGCTGACTTCGATCGACGAGGTCATCCTGGGTCACACCAACGAGCCCGAATACAAGAAGCTCCAAGCCAACGAGCTGATGGAGGCCTTCCGGGATCGAACGATCAAGATCGACGTTCCCTACAACTTGGAAGTTTCGAGCGAAACCAAGATCTACCAGCGCCAATTCCAGCCCCAGGCGCTAGCCGGGAAGTCCCTGGCCCCGCATGCCTTGGAATTGGCCGCGCTGTGGGCGGTGATGACGCGCCTGGAGGAGCCCACGCATCCAAACCTGACGATCTTGCAAAAAGCGCGTCTGTACGACGGCTCACACTTGCTCGGGTTTGGGGCGGAGAGCGCGGCCGAGATGCGCTCGGCCGCCAAGCGCGAGGGCATGTTCGGCATCAGCCCGCGCTACGTGCAAGACCGCATCGCCGCGGCCTTGGTGGCGCCGACGCCGGTCATTACCGCGCCCGATGTGCTCGACCACTTGGAGGCCGGGCTCGCCCACCACAGTCTGGTCTCGAACGAAGAGACACGCCGCCGTTATGTCGGCCTGCTAGCCATGGTTCGCGAAGAGTACGCCGATATCGCCAAGCGCGAGGTGCAGGCAGCCATCGCCTGCGACACGCAGGCGCTGGAGAACTTGTGCTCCAAGTACATCGATCACGTGCGAGCCTATACCACGCGCGAACGCCTGCTCGGCGATGACGGGCTGGAGAGCGAACCCGATGAGCGCCTGCTGCGTTCCGTGGAACAAAAAATAGACATCTCGGAAGCCCGCAAGGACGACTTCCGGCACGAACTGATGAACTACGTGACGGAGTTGGCACGCCAAGGGCGCACCTTCACTTGGAGCGAGAACAAACGCTTGGCGCGGGCGCTGGAACTCAAGTCCTTCGAGGACCGCCGCGACTCGATCCAGTTGAACGCCTGGTCGTCGACAGTCGTAGATCCGGACGCGCGGGAGAAGGTAGCCGTCGTGCGCGAGGCACTGATGCGGCGCTTTGGCTACGACGAACTGGCGGCCGAGCAGTTGCTGGTCTATGTAGCCAACCTGTTCGCGCGCGGGGAGTCCAAGCCCCAAGGCCAACAGGCGGCCTGAACGGGCCCAAAGGCGCATGTTCCGCATCGATGCCGATCGGGCCCGCTTTCGCGATATCGTGCGCGGCAAGATTCGGCAAGACTTGCGCCGCTACCTGAGCACGCCCGAATTGCTGGCGCGCCGCGGAGAAAAGACGGTCAGCGTGGCCCTGCCGCAAATCGAATTGCCGCGCTTTCGCTTTGGGCGCAATGAGGGTTCAGGCCTCGGCCAAGGCCCGGGAGACAAGGGCACACCCGTGGAGGGTGCGGGCGAGAACGGAATGGATGGTCCCGGAGCTGGCAGCGCTGCGGGCCAGCACATCCTGGAAGTGGATGTGGAGCTGGACGAGCTGGCGTGCATGCTCGGAGAAGAACTGGAGCTGCCGCGCATCGAACCGCGCGGCAAACGCGAGATCTCCAGCGCCAGCGGCCGCTATCGCGGCGTGAGGAGCCGCGGGCCATCTTCGCTGAGGCATGTGCGGCGTACCCTGCGACGCGCCCTGATGCGCGCCATTTGCAGCGGCATGTACGATCCACGCGCACCGCTGCTTCTGCCCGTGCACGACGACCAGCGCTATCGCGCGCGACGCAGTGCGCCGCGCCCGGAGGCGTCGGCAGTGATCATGCACATGATGGACGTGTCCGGTTCCATGGGCCGGGAGCAGAAAGAAATCGTGCGCATCCAAGCGTTTTGGATCGATACTTGGCTGCGCAGTCAGTACGAGAACCTGGAAGTCGTCTACATCGTTCACGATGCCATCGCCAAGCAAGTCGACTCGGAATCGTTCTTTCACTTGCGCGAATCCGGCGGCACGAAGATCTCATCGGCCTTCGACCTGTGCTTGAAACTGGTGCAAGAACGCTATCGGCCCGAGGACTGGAACATCTACCCGTTCCACTACTCGGACGGCGACAACTGGTCGGCGCGGGACACGGAGCGCTGCGTGGCGCTGCTGCGGGATGAAATCGCTCCGCGGGTGAACCAATTCTGTTACGGCCAGGTCAAGAGCGCTTACGGCTCCGGACAGTTCAAGAAGGACTTGGACGAAGCCTTCGAGCACGATCAGCGCATCGTCACCGCCGGAATCTCCGATCGCGGAGAGATCGCCCAAGCCATTCGTGCGTTCTTGGGCAAGGGACGCTGACACGGACATCTGGCAATGCCCACAGTGCAAACACGCTTTCCGTCGGCGCTGCAAGGCGAGCGCGAGCGCATCGAAGCCGCGGCGCGCGCGGCCGGCCTCGATTTTTTCCCCGTTCGTTTCGAGTTGCTTGCTCCCCGGGACGTGAATGCCCTGGCGGCCTGGGGCGGCTTTCCCGTGCGCTATCCCATGTGGCGCCACGGCATGGAATTCGATCGCCTCGAAAAATCGCGCCAATGGGGTCTGGCCAAGATCTACGAGCTGGTCATCAACAACGATCCGGTCGTGGCCTATTTGGTTTCCACGAACTCCTTCATGGAGCAGAAATTGGTCATGGCCCACGTGTTCGGGCATGCCGACTTCTTCAAGCACAACTGCCACTTCCGCGGCACGGATCGAAACATGCTCGAGCGCATGGCTGCGCATGCTTCCTGCGTGAGAGGCTGGATCGACACCCGCGGACAAGATGCGGTGGAACGCGCCTTGGACAGCGCCTTGTCGCTGGAGAATCTGATCGACCCGTTCTTGGCGCTGCGAGCGCAGGGACAAGCGGGCAGCAAGGTCCAGGCACCGACATTCGATGTGCTGGGGTTCTTGGAGCAGTACGCGCCTGTGGGCGACATGGCGCGCCAGATGCTCGGCATCGTGCGCGCGGAGGCGTATTACTTCCAGCCTCAGCGCATGACCAAGATCGCCAACGAAGGCTGGGCGACCTACTGGCACAGCCAGATCCTCACGCGGGGAATCTTGGAAGACAGCGAGGTGGTCGACTTTGCCGATTGCCACAGCGCGGCGACCCAAGCCAGCCCCGGTCAGCTCAACCCCTACAAACTGGGCCTGGAGCTCTACCGCCATGCCGCGCGGCTCGGGCGCGACCTGTTCGCTCTGCGTGCGACTTCCAGCGACGCCGCCCTGATCGACGAATTGGTGGACGAGGAATTCGTCACCGAGCAGGCACTGTTCCTGAGCAGCAGGAATGCGCGCTCCGGCAAGATGGAGGTGACTGACCGCGACTGGCGCAACGTCAAGCGCAGTCTCTTGGAGGAACTCGCCTGGGGCGGATTGGTGAAGATCGAACTGCTGGGCGTGGGCGGCGAACTGGGCCAGGGGGAAATGGTGCTCGAGCACCATCACGACGGCCGCGATTTGGAGCTGGAATTTGCCAAGCAAACTCTCTTGTGCGTGGCTCGCCTGTGGGGCGCGGCGGCGGTTTTATTCACGCAGGTAGACGATCAGAAACTGCGCCTGGTGGCGCAGGACGGCGCAGTCGAATCCAAGAACCTGGACTAGAGAAAGCGGAACTCGGAGCCACGCCGAATGGCGCAAGCCCCGAGTTCCTTGTTTGTTGCGCCAGAGGTGGCGCCGGCCTGGTGCCCCTTAGGCTCGACTACCTAAGGGCACACGAAGTACTTGAAGGCACCCGAGAGCAGCACCCCAAACGTGTTGGCTGTGTCGCGGCCCCAGTACTGGCAGTGGACCGTGGTGCCGGGAATGGAAAGCGACGGCAGAGGATCGCCGCCCAAAAGGCCGGCGCGGAAGCTGTTCATGTCGATCGAGATGCTGCCGTTGCACTGGCCGGACGTGCCCAGCGTATCCACGACGCCGACCGCCCGACGGTGGTTGTTGATGCACAAGGAGCCGCCCAGGAACGGCAGGTTTGCGGATCCTTGATCGGAGTACACCAGCACGCCCAAGGCCAGGCCGGCCATGTTGCTGCCGGTCACGGTAAAGCCGCTCGTGGCGGTTGCACTGGGAAAGCCCGTCATGGTGATCATGGGCAGCGTGCCGCAAGAGTTCATCTTGGGCGCACAGAAGTTGCCTTGGCCGATGGCGGCCAACACCGCCGTGCGCGCCTGAACGAGTCCTGCGCCGTACTGGTTGTCCTTGCCGGTAGCGCCCAGATCCACAGCTGTGCTCTCGAGCAGGGCTTTGACGCCGGCCTGGTCCAAATTCGGATTGGCCTCCAGCAACAGGGCTGCCACGCCCGCGATGTGCGGGGTGGACATCGATGTACCGCTGAAGTCCACGTACCCATTGCAAAGCTGGTGCGAGGTCGTGCTCACGCCGGGTGCGGCCACGTCGGGTTTGGTGAGGCCGGGAGGGAAGGGGAAGTCGTTGTAGGGTGCAACACCCGTCCAACTCACCGGCCCGCAGCTGCTGAATCCAGCCAGCGATGAGTTGCAATCCACGGCGCCGGCCGTGATGACGCTGGGAACGTCACCCGGCGTGCGCACGTTGTCGATGCCGGGTCCACAGCCTTCGTTGCCGGCGGCATACACCACGATCACACCCGCGGCAACCGCGTTGTCGCACACTTGGCGCCAGACGGCGCGGTTGGGCGAGAACGAATGCGGCCAGCCTATGCTCGCCGTGAGCACATCCGCGCCGTTGGCGACGCCGTATTGCATCGAATCCCACACGCTCTGCTCGCCAGAAAAGCTGTTCCAGAACTTGAGCGTCATGATGCGCGCGTCGGGCGCAACGCCGCACTGCGTCCCGTTGGCGCCATCTCCAGCGACGGTGCCGGACGTGTGCGACCCGTGGGAATTGGCGTCGTTGGTATCGGGATTGTTGCTTTCGAAGTTCCAGCCAAAACGGTCGTCGATGTAGCCGTTGCCATCGTCGTCGATGCCGTTGGCGGGCAGTTCGTCGGGATTGCACCAGCGCTGTCCCGCGATGTCCGGGTGCGTCGCGCAAAGGCCGGTGTCGATGACTCCCACGACGACGCCCTTGCCCGTGACTCCCAGCTGGTTCCAAGTCTGGGGAGCTTGAATCAAGCTCAGGCCGCAAGTGGGCGCGTCGGCTCCGCCTTGGGTAGCACTAGCGCGTCCAACCAACACTTCTTCACCGCGCGGCAAATCCAAGTGCACGCTGCCGACGTCGGCGCGTGCAGCGAGTTCCAAGATCGTGGAGCTGCGCGCCTGCACGCTCACCACGTTGGAGATCCAAAGCTGTCCGATGCGGCCTTGCACGTTGCCGGCCTGTTGCTCCTCGCGCAGGAAAGCCACGAGTTCCCCCTGAGTTGAGGCAGCCGTGTCCTGGAGCAGCGCCGTGACCGCCGCGCGGCGCAGCGGCTTGGTGGGCAGCTTGGCCATGTCGGCAATCACAGCCGAAGGGACTTGCTCGGTCAGAACGATGTCGACGGGCAGGAATTCCTCGGGAGAGGTTCGCTGCATGTGCGCGAGAAGCGCGTCCGTCAGTTTGGAAGCTTGGTCCTGGGTTTGGATGGGCGCGCCGAACGTCGGCGCGATCAGCAGCATGGAGATCGCGATCATGAGTGCGTGAATCCTGTTGGGGCCCATTTTGAGAATCGTTCTCGCCGTGGGCAGTCGATGGGAGAGTAGGCAGGGGGTTGACGCCCCGCCAGCGCCCCCTATTGAGAAAGCCTATCAGGACCCGGCCGGTCGGCTAGGGGATTCTCCCGAGGGGTAGCCCAAGTGGGCGGATCGACAGAGCACGGCGCTACTTTCGCGCTAGATTTGAAGGGATCTGAGGGACCGCACGCACCTACAATCCCTTCGTGCTGCGGGTCCTGGGTTTCTTCATTGGCACCCTGATCGCGCTGCGGCTGCTCCAAGCCGTCCCGCTCATCGGACGTGTATTTCACGGTTTGCTTGGCTTTTGGCTCGCCGCGATCGTCGTTTCGCTGGCGGTCAGTTGGCTGGCCGAATGGCTGCTAAGGCGCAGGCGACTGAGCGATGCGGTGCGCGCGCTCGGCTACGTCGACAGCCCCCACAATCAAGGCAAGCTGGGCACGCTGCTGGCAGCTCACGGCAACCATGCTCGCGCGACAGCAAGCCTGGAAAAGGCGTGCGCAGGCGAGCCCGAGGTTGCGAGCTGGCATTACCAATTGGGTCTGTCGCAACTGGCGCTCGATCGACCCAAGCAAGCGCTGCCGGCGCTCGAGCGCGCGGCAGCGCTGGACGCCGAGCACGCCTATGGCGGACTGCAACTGGCCCTGGCCCGGGCCTATGCAAGCAGCGGGCAGGGAGAGCGCGCACTGGAAGTGCTCGAGCGTTTCGACCACAGCCACGGGCCGACGCCGGAAAGCTGCTACCGGCGCGCGCGGGTGCAAACGCTCCTGGGGCGCACAGTAGAGGCGCGCGCGAGCCTGGTTCAGGTCGGCGCGCTCGCCGCACAAGCGGCGAGTTTCCAGCGCAAAGGCAATCGCGCCTGGGTGATGCGGGCTTGGCTGGCGCGCCTGTTCTGAGCTTCAGCGGGCGCGTTGTGACGGTAACCCGACCACGGATCCGGGAGACAAGCGCGTTCCGTTCGTCGGCGGCACGATCCCGGCGCAGTTGAAGCGCGCCGACCTGCGTTGCAGGGTGTCGTAGATCCAGTCGTTGTAGATGTGGCAGCTCTCTCGCCCGCCATCGGCATTCTCGAGCAGCCACACGTACATGGC
>JAKFYL010000035.1 GCA_021730845.1 Planctomycetota bacterium
AGGCTCGCATTGGCGCACCGCGGTGCGCCAATGCGAGCCTGGCACCAAAAGTGTGGGATTCGAGCCTGGCACCGTACCGCCACGAGCCTGGCACCGTTCCGCCACGAGCCTGGCACCGTACCGCCACGAGCCTGGCACCGTACCGCCACGAGCCTGGCACCGTACCGCCGTACCGCCAGGCGCCGTTCCGCCATTCCTGGCGCCGTGCCGCGAGTACTGGAACCGGACCGACGCTTACTTCCAGCGCACCACGCCCGAGCCAGCGACGACTTGTCCGATGCTGTGAACGCGCTCGCCTTGGGCGGCCAGATCGGCGCGCACTTGGCGCTCGTCCTTGGGGTCCACGAACAGGGTCATGCCGATGCCCATGTTGAACACCCGGTAGGCTTCGTCGAAGTCCAAGCCGCCAGCTTGCACCAACCATCGGAACACAGGCGGCAGCGGCCATGCCTTGGCATCTAGGAGTGCGTCACAGCCGGCGAGCACGCGCGGCAAGTTGTCGATCAAGCCGCCGCCGGTGATGTGCGCCATAGCAGCAATCTGGCCGCGCTCGAGCAGGGGCCAAAGCAGGCGCAAGTAAGAACGGTGTTCCGCGAGCAGCGCTTCGCCCACGCTCTTGCCCTCGAGTTCTCTGGGCCGCGAATCGATGCCAAGGCCCAAGGTCTCGAAGGCCAGTTTGCGCGCCAAAGAATAGCCGTTGGTGTGCAGTCCAGCCGACTCCAAACCCAGCACCACTTGGCCTGCTCGCGTGCGACTGCCGTCGAGCAAGCGCTCGGGTTCGACACAGCCCACGATGAAGCCGGCCAAATCGAAATCCCCGGGCTTGTACAGGCCAGGCATTTCGGCTGTCTCGCCGCCAAGCAGCGCCAGGCCATTCTCGAAACACCCATCGGCGCAACCGCGAATCAACTCGCTGGTCACAAGCGGGTCCAGCTTGCCAACGGCCACGTAGTCCATGAAAAACAGAGGCCGTGCGCCTTGCACCAAGATGTCGTTGATGCAGTGCTGCACCAAGTCGCGTCCCACACCGTGGTAGATGCCGGCAAGCTTGGCCACTTCCAATTTGGTGCCCACCCCGTCGGCGCTCGCGACCAGTAGGCCGCGGCCCGCTCCGGCCTTGGCCAAATCGAACAGTCCGCCAAAGGACCCGAACTCGCCCACCACTCCGGGCGTAAACGTGCGCGTGATGGCCGCTTTGGCGCGTTCGACCGACTCGTACTTCTTGTCGATGTCCACGCCTGCGTCGCGGTAGCTGACGCGCGCGCCGGGGCGCGAAGCTTCGCTTGGACTGCCAGGCAATTGAGTCGTCATGAAATCCCTTGGTCTTTCGCGTTGCTGGGCGCCAGGCGGCGCAGTTGGTCGACCCACTTCAAGTACGTGGGATGAAGCGGAAGTTTATCCAGGATGCGCTGCCGATTCTCGAAACCCATGGGCTCGGGCAGCCCGTCCAGCGCGAAAAACCCGGCCGCCGAGGCGTCGTCCCCGGCGACCACCTGGCCGGCCACCCAGCGGCACAGGTACACGGCCACATTGGCGTTCTTCTTGATGGCATCGAGCACGTGCACCAGGTCCAAGAGCGCGACCGCCTCCACGGTGAGCCCAGTTTCCTCGAACGCTTCGCGCTCGGCCGCGCGCCAGGGCTCTTCGCCCAGGTCCTGGTAGCCGGCCGGCAAGGCCCAGCAGCCGCGCTGGGGTTCCAAGGCCCGTTGCACCAGCAACACGCGCCCCTCGGGGTCGATCACGACCGCAGCGGAGACTGCGGCGGGATTCTCGAACACCACGAATCGGCACGCCCCGCAGCGCGGGCGCAGCTTGCCCTCCACCCACTCCTGGAGCAGAAGGCCGCCGCAGAGCATGCAGTGCCTCGGGATGCGCTTGGTCACTGAAATGGCCCCTTCTAGGGACTGTTCCGGGAAAGGCCCGCTTTGTGCCTTCGGCCTATGGCGCCTAGACTACGCTGCTGTCCTTGCGAGGGGCAACGCCAGGCGCCTGGACCGGCCGGGAATCACGGCCCCCTGGGGCCCAACCACACCATGAAGTCCTTGCTTGTCTTGGGAAGTACCGGTTCGATCGGGACCCAGACTCTCGATGTGGTGCGCTCCCAAAGAAGTGCCTTTCGCATCGAGGCATTGTGCGCGGGTTCGGATTGGCAGCAGCTCCGGGAGCAGGCGCGGGAATTCTCGCCGCGCGTCGTGGGGCTGGCCGACGCGGCCGCGGGCGAGCGCCTGCGCGCGCAGTTGCCACCTGGGACATCCTTGGTGTGCGGTCCGCAGGTCGCCAGCGAACTCGCCGCCAGCTGCGATTTCGATTTGGCCGTGCACGGCATCGTCGGCGCGGTGGGCCTGCTCGCCAGCGCGCAGGTGCTCGCGCGCGGCAAGAACCTCGCGCTCGCCAACAAGGAATCGCTCGTGATCGGCGGCGCGGTCTTGATGGACCTGGCGCGGGAAAACCAGGCCACGATCTTGCCGGTCGACAGCGAATTGTGCGCCATCCACCAATGCCTGGCTGCACCGCACTTGGACCAAAGCGGATTGCACGCCAGCGCAGCTTCCTCGGTGCGCCGCGTGATCGTGACCGCCAGCGGCGGCTCGCTGCGCGACCGGCCGCTAGCGGATCTGGCCGGCGCGAGCGTGGAAGATGCACTGCGCCACCCCAATTGGGACATGGGGCCGCGCATCACCGTGGGCTCGGCCACGCTCATGAACAAGGCCCTGGAAGTGCTCGAAGTACAGCACCTGTTCGGACTGGCCCCGGAACAAATCCACGTCGTGCTGCATCGCCAATCGGTGGTGCATTCGATGGTCGAGTTCGTCGACGGCTCCGTTCTGGCTCAGATGGGTCCGGCCGACATGCGTGGCCCTTTGCACTACTGCTTGCACTGGCCCGCGCGCGTGCCTTGCACCTTGCCTGGCTTCGACATAGCCCTGTTTTCCAAGCTGACTTTCGAGCCGGTCGATTTGGAGCGCTTTCCGGCCATGGGCCTGGGACTGGAGTGCCTGCGCTGGAAAGACGGTGCCGGCTGTGTGCTGAACGCCGCCGACGAAGAAGCTGTCGCCGCCTTCTTGGACCGGCGCTTGTCGTTCGGAGATATCGTGCCGGCCGTGCAAGCGACCCTCGCCGCCTGGCGCTCCGGTAGTTTGACCGACATGGCCGATAGCCACCCACCGCGCGACTGGCGAGCTCGCGTGGCGCGCGTACTCGAACTCGATGCGGCCGCGCGTAGGTACGCTCGCTCCTGCATGGCCCTTTCCACTCGCAGCTAGAGCCGCTGGAATCCGACACTATGCAAACCACGTTCCTCTTGTACTTGCAAGTTGCCTTGGGCATCGGGGCCGTGATCTTCGTGCACGAGCTGGGGCACTTCTTGGCGGCGCGCTGGTGCGGCGTGCGCGTCGAGACATTCAGCATGGGCTTCGGCCCGCGGCTGTTTGCCTGGCGCCGCGGCCCGACCACCTACCAGCTGGCGCTCTTGCCCTTGGGCGGCTACGTGAAAATGGCCGGCGAAGAGCCCAATTCCGGCGGGACGCCGCCTCGGCCCGACGAACTGCGCGCCAAAAGCGTGCCCGCGCGGTTTTTCATCTACTCCGGCGGAGTTCTGATGAACGTGGTGTTCGCATTGGTGGTCTTTCCGATCGCGCTGTGGATGGGCGTGCCGTTCGTGGAGCCGGTGGTTGGCGACGTGCAACGCGGAGGCGCGGCTTGGCGCGCCGGCCTCGCGCCCGGAACACGCATCCTGGAGGTCAACGAAACGCCGGTGATCGGCTTTGACATGCTCATTTCGGAAGTAGCCCTGGCCGAAGAAGGCCCGCTGCGAATGTTGATTCAGGAGCCGGGTGCGGACACGCCGCGGGAAATCACGCTCCAAGCCGACTACGACGAGGATTTCGGTGCGCGCGCCTTGGATATCGAAGCGCCGCTGGACCCGCTGCTGCGCCTGGAAATCGAGCCCGATTCCCCGGCCGCCAAGGCCGGTCTTGCCAGGGGGGACCGACTGCTTGCTGTGACGAGCGAACTACCCGAACTGCCGCTTACGGATCAGCTGGAGATTGCCATGCGCCAGGGCCTGCCCCTGGAACTGGAAGTCGATCGCAATGGCGAGCGCGTGCGCGCGAGCATCGAGCCGGAAACGAATACGCCCGCCAAAGGCCGCGCGCTGCTGGGCGTTTGGCCCAGCTTCCGGCGTGTACGCGCCTTGCGCGCGCACCCCCTGATCGATGCCTTGGGGCTCCTTCCCGAAGATCGGCTGATCCAAGTTGCTGACCAGCCGATCGCCATGGAGTACGACTTCGAGCGCGCCCTGACGCGCGTCCAAGCGGGTTCCCAGTTGCGGATTCTGGTAGAGCGGCACGGTCGCGAAGTCGAACTCGTGGCCCCGGCCAAGGACCGCGAAGAGCTGCTGGCATTTGCGCACGCCGTGGCTCTGGATTACGAGACGGACAGCGTGGTCGCACCCATGCAAGGCTCGGCCGCTTCCACGGCTGGACTCTTGCCCAATGACCGCATCACCAAGGTTGGCGCCGCTCCAGTCGCGACCTGGACCGAATTGCGCGAGCGCCTGAAAGAAGTCCAGACCGGTGAAGTGCGGCTAAGCGTTCTGCGCGGGCCTGGCCCTCTAGCTCTCGATGCAGCCCTGGAACCGACGGAACTGGAGATCACCGCCAAGCTGGCACCGCTGTCCGGACCCAGCTACGGCGTGCTGGGTTTTGCGCGCGCAACCTACGTGTACCGCGCCAAGGACATCGGCTCGGCGGTGCGCATCGGTTTCTCCAGTTCGTGGAAGTTTCTGGGAGACAGTTTCAAGACGCTCAAGCGCATCGTGCTCGGCCAAGTCTCCAGCGACAACATCGGCGGCATCATCACCATTGGGGCCGTGTCCTACTCCTTTGCTTCGGTAGGATTCGCCAAGCTGCTGTTTTTCCTGTGCATGCTCAGCATGAACTTGGCCTTCATCAACGTGCTCCCCATTCCGGTACTCGACGGTGGGCACTTGTTCTTCTTGCTCGTCGAGGGCATCAAGGGTTCCCCGGTCAGCGAACGCATCTTGACCTACAGCCAAGTCGTGGGCTTGGTGTTGCTCTTGTCGTTGATCGTGTTCGTCACCTACAACGATTTGACGCGCTGGGTGTTTCCCTAAAGGGGCCCGGGGAAATGGATGTTTCCAGCTCCATTTCGGGGCACCAAGTCGCGCACACCAAAGCGCCTTTGCGCGCATGGGGCCGGCTGCTGCGCCTGTCGATGGCCCCCAGCGCCATGGCCGACGCGGCTGCGGGCATCTGCCTGGGCTTTGGAGATCCGCCGCGTGTCATGGCGATACCTGCGCCGGCCTGGTGGCTGCTGATTTCGTCCGCGTGCGTGTATTGCTCCGGCATGGTGTTCAACGATTGGGTCGATCGCGACCAAGACGCCGAGCAAACCCGCGAGCGGCCGATCCCGCAAGGCCTGATCACGTCGCAGCGTGCTTTGCAGGTGGGTCTCTTGCTACTGGGTCTGGGGCTCGTGCTGGCCGCCGGCGTGCATCCCGTCACCGGCGTGTGGATGACTTCGCTCGCGGCGCTGGCTCTGGCCTACAACTTGGCTTGGCGCGGTCCGCTGCGCGGGCCTTTTTGCCTTGCTGTGTGCCGCGCGGCAAACATGGCCACGCCCGTGGTTCTTGCGGCTTGGATCGGTCAAGGACCGCGCACGGGCGCCTTCACGGTGTGCGGGATCTACGGGCTGTTCGTGTTCTTCGCGGCTCGGCTGGCGCGCTGGGAAGACGGCGAAGACTCGCGCGCACCAAGAGAAGCTCCACGCCACGCAATGCGCAAGGCGGCCTTGGCGTTGGTCGCTTTGCCTGTGGCTGGGCTCGCGCTGAGTGTCGGCGGCGCGAGCTTTGGTCTTGCCGCACTCCTCGTCGCTTTGCTGGCGTCGCGGAATATCTGGCGCATGGCCGAGCAGCTTGGCAGCGCGCCAAGCAGGAACCGCATTGGACAAGCAGCCGGCGCGACGCTGGGACGTATGCCGATCGCCAGCGCCGTAGCAGCGCTGTGCTGTGCGCGCGGATTTTCCGGACCGGTGCTGTGGGTGGCGGCAGCGATCCTGTGCTGCTATCCGCTTGGGTCTTGGCTGCGCCGCGTTTTTCCGGCCACCTGAGTGGCGCGCTGGGCGAGCCATTCCAAGGCCGCCGGTCGATCAGCCAGCGCTTCGTTCAATTGCATAGTCTCCGCTTCCACCAGCAGCATCTTCCACAGCGGACCACGCGGCACGCCTGCTTGCTCCAGATCCGCGGACACGATCCAGGGCTCGGGCCACAATTCGGCTTGGCTCCAAGTGCTCGCCACGTGTGCAAGCTTTTCCACGTACATGGAGGGTGGCATTCCCAGATACTGCCGGCGGTCGCGTGCGATTTGGAGCGCTACGCGCAACTCGGGCTGCCGGGCCAGGCGCACCCATTCGGCACGTGTGCCCGGCTGGTCCAAGCGAGCGGAGATGTTCCACAGCTCCAAAACCGTTTGCAGCTGCACCTTCGAGAGCCGCAAACTGTTCAACCACTTTTCGGCGCGAGCGCGCGCAACTCCCAGGTCAGGAATGTTGCTCCGGGGATCGGGGTCGAGCAGCACGGATAAGCCGGCGCTCAGATCAAGCCTCTGCATCGCCGCGAACTGGTTTGCTCGCCAGCGCAGTGCGTCCTGTCCTGACCGGCCTGCCGTCGCATCGGCCAGCCCGGGAAACATGAGCTCGAGCAAGCCCAGATCCGCCAGCGCGAGCAACGCTTGGGCAGAGCGCGGTCCTTCGAACATGCGCGCCAGTTCCTCTCGAATGCGCTCAGGGCTGACCCCCGTCAGGGTATGGGACGCCGCGCGCGCTCCTTCCCAGGTGCCGGCGTCGATCTGGAAGTCGAGCTTGGCTTGGAAGCGCGCCAGCCGCAAGAGACGCAGACGGTCCTCCTCGAACCGCGCGCGAGCTTCCCCCACCGCGCGCAGAACGCGCTTATGCATGTCCTCCAAGCCGCCTTGCGGATCGGCGAGTTCATCCTCCAGTGGGTCTAGAAACAGGGCGTTGCAAGTGAAGTCGCGCCTTTGTGAATCCTCTTCCAGGGTCTTGGCGAAACGCACGCTGTCCGGTCGCCTCGAATCGGCGTAGGCGCCATCGGCCCGGAACGTGGTGAGCTGTACCTGGCAACCGCGCCAAGGCACCACGACGCAACCGAACGCCTTGCCGACACTCTGCGCCGGGTCGAACAGTGCTTCGGCCTGCGTCGGCTCCAGGGCACTGGCTAGGTCCAGGTCGTGGGGCGGCACTTCCAGCGCCAAGTCGCGCACCGTGCCGCCCACGAGCCAGGCGCGCGCGCCCGCCTTGCGCACGCGTTCGGCAATCCCCGTGGCGGCTTGAGCCATGTCGTGGGGTAGATCTCGGATCGAGGGGCGGCGCATTGCTTGCAGCCTAGCAGGCGCAACACGAGAATCACTCGCCATGCATGCGAGGAGTCCAGGAGCTGGCCGCCGCGATTGGATCTCCCTGGCGACGCTGGCGGCCATCGTGGTCGCCGTGACAGCCGTCTCCCTGCCCCGCCTGCGCAGTCTTGCGCTGCGCGAAAATGAACTCGACGCTGCGGCTTTGATCGCGCGCCTTGGGGAGCGCATGGGCAAGACCCCCTCGGCCACGCTGGAGAGCCTGGTGGGACCAGGTAGCGCGCTGCGCCGCGAGCTAGAGGACGCACAGTGGCTCGAAGACAGCCAACAGCTCAGGCGCCACGGATATTTGTTCGCGCTCCAGACCGGGCCTGGCAGTGCGCCCGTGGTTCTAGCCTGGCCTTGGCGACACGGACAGTCGGGCTTTGCCGCCTTCGCCTGGACCTCTTCCAGCGGCGTCCTGGGGCACCCCAACAGAGCGGGCCAGTTCAGCGGTCAGTCGTCCCCACCCGCGCTGGAATGGACGAACGCCTCGGATTTGCCGGCAGCCTGGGTGCGCCTGCGACCGGGCAGCTTGCGCTAGCAGCCCGCTGGAAAAGTCCCGTCGCGAGGCAAAGCGCTCCTCGTCGTGGCTAGGAACGCGACGGCGGGCGGCGGAAGCGGCCTTTCCGGCCGCTGAGCACGGACCGACAAGCGTGACGTCGCCACGGTGAAGAGTGCGAAGCCGTAGCAGGGTACCTTTTCAATGGGCTGCTACACCGACGCACCCAGTGCGCAGCGCTAGTTGGCGCCGCTAGGGCCGGGATAGTTGAGCCATAGCAAGCCCTGCAAAGCCAAACGCACTCCGGGATCTTGCACGCGCAAAGTCGCGCGCTTGAGTACGGGAGCGACCTTCTCCGCCGGTCCGATGCGCACCAAACGATCGGCGGCGTAGAGAAGCTCCAGCGGCGCAGCGCCGCCCGAAATCACGAACTCGAGCAGGCGCTGGCGCACATGTTGGCCGCCGAGGGCGGAAAATGCCTCGAGCAAATCGATGCGCACCTTGGGGTCCTGCTCCTTCTCGAGCGCGCGCCACACCAGTTCCTGTCCACTGGTTCCGGTGTTGCCGATGCGCATGGAAAGCCAGTAGTAGATGCTCACGCGGTCCAGATCCGGCCCGCGCGTGTGCCAGTGCTTGGCTAGATAGTCCGCTCCCCCCTGTGCGGGCAAAGTCGAGATCGCGCTCAAGATGGGCGCGCGCTCCCAGAACGGCCGCTGCAGGTCTTTTTGGTCGCGCTCGATCAGCAAGGCCAACGCGCGCTCGGCCAACTTGGGCTCTCTGCGCAAGGAGTTGTCCAACATCTTGAGCGCTGTTTGCAGCGCGCCGGGAGCATCCGAAACCAGCATCAACAACGCCCGATCCACGGCATCTTCGTCGCCGTACACCTCGACCAGAACGGACAAAGCTTGCCCAGCCAATTCGTCGTCGCTCGCCGAACTGGCCGCGCGCATCAGCTCGCGCGAATCCTGCATGCAGGTCACGCTCATATTGCGCAGCGCGGTCCTGCGCAGTCCGGGCGAGTGCTCCGGGCGCAAGCACCACTGCACGAGATCGCAGAGCCCCGCAGCTCCGGCGGCCTCGCACGCCTGGCCCTGCAGCATTTCGTTGTCCCCTTGCAAGTAACCGCGCAGGACTTCTTGGGCCTTGGAATCGCCGCTGCGCGCGGCGCGCGCCGCGTAGTACAGGCGCGAGGGTTCGCTCGCGCTGGGATACAACTCGGCGCACAAGATCGCGGAAGCCGGATCCTTGCCGGCCGCCAAGAGGTGCAAGATCTCCTTGGGAGGCTCTGGAATCGATCCGGATTTGACCCACGAGGCGTACTGCTCCGTGGCTCGGTGGGGGTCGAATCGATACAAGCTCAAGGCCACTTCGCCGGCCAAATCGCTCGGCATGCGATCGAACATGGCGCGCACGGCGTCGTACCAGCGCGGACTGGCCTTGGCCTTGAGAATGCGCAACGCCGTCAGCGCCAATTCGGGGACAGGGTGCTGCAGGGCATGGGCAGCGACTTCCGCGGCGCGTTCCTCACGGCTGTAGCCGACCACGTCCAAGGCATTGCGCATGAGCCCGGCCTTGTCGGGATCGCTCCAGGCCTCCTGGATCATGCGTTCGGCCAGCTCCAAGCCGGCCGCACCTTGGGCACCCAATTCCTGGCGTGCGCGGATCAAAGGATCGCGCTGCCCATGGCGGATGGTGGTCTCCAAGATCGCAAGCAAGTTGGAAGTATCGACGCTGTAGTGCTCATCGCGCGGCTGCTTGGCGAGCAAGAAGTCAAGGCGCGGATCGCTGGCCAGCGGGCTGGCTACGCTCGGGCCCAGGCGCGGACTGGGTGCCTTGGCCGCGCTCTCGGACCCGGACTTGGCGCAAGCGCAAACACCCAAGACCAGGGCCAAAGGCCAAGCTCCCGGGCTGGGTCTGCGCGTCTTCATCGAGCTTCTATGGCCGGGCGCTCGGTCTGGGTTGCGCCTCGTTCCCCAAGTAGGCCCTGCGCCTTCCACAGGGCCGTGCGCGCCTTGGCGTAGTCGGTCAAGGCACGCGTCGCCGATTGGCGCGCTTCGCTCAATTGCTGCTGGAACTCCAGGACCTGGAAGTTCGTGGAAAGACCCTCGCGGTAGCGCGCCTGTTCGGCGGCCAGTTGCCGCTCGGCCAGGTCGGTGCTCTTTTGAGCCGCGCGCACGGCCTCGGCCTGGTACACGACCGCGCGCACGGCGGTGCGGGTTTGGGCAACGATTTGGCTGGAGAGTTCGTCGTAGGCAAGGCGCGCGGAACGCAGGCTCGCGCGCCCGGCCCTGTCGGCGGCAAGCGCCGAGCGGTTGCGCAAGGGCAAACGAAAGTTCAAGGCCGCGGTGTTGTTGGGGAACTCCCAGGAACTGGCCTTGTCGAAAGCCGAACTGGAATCGCCGTCGAAACCGACGCTGGACGTTTGCAGCAGCAAATCGAGCGTCGGCTGCACTTCTTCGCGGGCTCTGGAAAGGACCACTTCGGCGCGTTCGATTTCCAGTCGCTGCGCGCGCAAGTCGGCGCGCTCCCCCAACGCCACGACCACGCTGGCTTGCCACGTGGGTTGGTACTGCGCGTCCACACTGGGCAACTGGGTGCTCGGCAACAACTCCTGGTCCCAGGTGGCGGCGTCGATGCCCGGTCGAATCAGCCCTTTGAGCGTATCCGCCGCGGCGTGCACCAGATCGGCGCGCGAAAGGCGTTCTTGCGCGCGCTGGGCCACCGTGGTCTCGGCTTGGAGCACTTCGACTTGGGTGCCTACGCCCGCCTCCAAACGACGCTTGTTTTGTTCCAGTTGCTCTTGGGCCAGTTCCAAACTCTGTTGCGCGACGGCAAGCTGCTGTTTGGCCGCCACCAGTTCCCAATAGGCATCGTCCACCAGACCTAAGAGGTCCTGACGCTTGATGCGCAACAATTCGCGTTCGCGCTTGTAAGCCAGTTCCGCTTCCCGCTGCGTGGACGTGGCGTAGGCCTGGCCCAGCCCGCGCCAGAGCGGCTGACGAAAAGTCACTCGCCACGAATCCGTAGTCGAAGGGTCCACCAGCACGAACGAGTTGTTGGTTTCGGCGTTGCGCGTGTTGAACAGGGTCTCGAAGCTGCCGCCCCAAAGGAGCGGCCAGTTCAGCCCCAGGTCCAAGGCCAAGATGTCTTCTTCGAGCACTTCGGCTCCCGCCAAAGAACTGTTGCCCTCGGCTTCGTTGTCTTCGACCGATGCGTTGGCGGTGATCACGGGGTCGAAGCTACCCCAGGTGCCTTGGAACTGGTGCTGCAGGACTTCGACGCTCAATTCGTCCCGCGCCAAGCCCAGGTTGTTCGTGAGCGCCAAGCGCCGCGCTTCTTCCAGCGACAATTCCAGCGCCCTACCGCCTGTCGCCGGCGCAGCCTCCTGGCGGCTGGCCCAGACAGCCGCTTGCCCAGTTGCAAGCACTGCCACCAGGACCAAGCTCGAGGATTTCCCACAGTTGCCCTGTTCACGCGTGGCTTGGCTCGCAGTCATGCGTTCCTAGTCTAGCCCGAAGCGGCCCGCCGCTCGAAAACCCAAGCCTTTCCGCGATGGGCCAGGTGCTAGCGCAGCCAGGCGCGCAGGCAATCGTCTCTCGCTTCTGTCCGCTGGACGGCTGCAACTGCCCGCTCCAGTGCCGCCGCCCAGGTCTGGTCCCACGCTTCGAGACTCGGCGTGCGCCGAGCGACCCACGCCTGACGCAAGCGTCCGAGCGCCGGCTCTTCGAGCACCCCCAGGACCAACGCGCGCTCCATGACCAGCGCGAGGAACTCGCTTTCGGCGGCGCTCTTGGGTCCACTGGACAGGTGCGTGGACAACTCCAGCGACAGCTGGGTCGCGCGCGCGCCAAGCAGCTCCAGTGCCCCTGCATATGCCGGCGCCTGGCTCGGATCCGCCGCTGCCGCAAGACACAAGAGGTCCAGCGCCCATTCCAGCTCCATGGCATCCGCCAAGCTCGCTCCTGGAACGGCATCCTGGCCGGCGCGAGCGTCCGCTTTTTCGCCAGTCTCCAGCAGCTGGCCCTCGAACAACCGCAGGCCCGTTCCCAGGGCTCCTTCCAGCGGACCGCCGCGCGCTGCGTGCCAGGTTTGAAGGCGCGAGCAAGCCAGCCACTCCAACCGACCAGCGGGTTCCAATTCGAAGAGTCTGGGTCCCTTGGATGCGCCTTGGGCCCCGGTCGCGACCACCAAGCTCGGCGCCTCGCCCAAGCGCATGAAATCGCGCTGCATGACGCGCGAGGTTTGCACCTGCGCCGCAGAAGGCAGCGTCCAGCTTGCTCGCGAACGGGAAGCCGGCCGCCCTTCGAGGGCTTCCGTCAACGACGCACTCCAATCCCGTTCGCCGAATTCCGGTTCCCCGCGCGGCTCTCGCGTGAGAGGCGCAAACGACTCGAACTCCGGTTCCAGACGCGCTATGAATTGTCCTCGCAGCGTCTGTTCGCGCACGATCCACAGCGCTACCAGCGGCAGCGCGAGCACATGCACTAGCAAACTCGCCGCGACCAGGCGCAGTGCTCGCGAACGAACCGGACGCAGAGTGCCCGCGCGCGCTCCCAGATCGGCTAGGGCTTGCGCTTGAACCCGGTCCGCGCTGCGCGCCAGCGCATCCCGCCAGCCCAGCTTGGCCCCACTGGCGTGCGCAGCGCTTTGCGTGTGCTCGAGCGCAGCCACTAGGCGCACAAGCTCTTCTTGCTCGCGCTCCAGCGCCTCACGGCACGACGGGCAAGCGCGCGCCAAAGTCAGGCGCTTCGCCAGGCCTTTGGGCAGCGCAGCAGCGCCGCCGGATAGCGCAGCAGCGCCGTGGGCCGACCCGGCCGCCAAGGCCAAGGCCAGCTCGAGCAGATCTTCCTGTGCCAGATGTTCGTGCGTGCTCATGACTTGGCCCGCCGGGGAGCTGCCGGAGCGGCCAGGACCGCGCGCAACTTGCGCACGGCGTGGAACACGCGCGATTTGACCGTACCTTCGGGAATGCACAAGTCGCGCGCGATTTCTGCATATGGCCGTTGCTGGATCACGGCCAATTCGAACACGACGGCATGGGCTTGATCGAGCGCTTCCAATGCGCGCCGAACGCGTCCGGCTTGCTCTCCTTGTTCCAGGCTCGCACCAGGCGCCGAGTTCCGACTTTCCACATCTGCACTGACTTCACCCTCCGCTTGCGGCCTGACGCTGGCACGCCGACAATGGTCGATCCAGGCGTTGCGCGCGACGGCCAATACGAAAGCCATGAAACTGCCTTGGGGCTGGTAGTGGTGGGAGCGAACGATCAACTTGGCGAACACTTCCTGGGTCAGGTCTTCAGCCAGCGCCCAATCCGCGCCCCGGCGCGCGAAAAAGGCCACCAGCGTGGCGCTTTCCTGGACTACGAACGCCTCGAGCGGGCCGCTGTCGCCGGCCCGCAGGGCGGCCAGGGGATCCGTTTCGAAGTCCCGAGGCTGATTCAAACGGGTCGTCCCAGCAGGAGTCCAACGTAGGCCGGGCCGCTGTGGTTCAAACCGAACCTTCGACGGGCATGGAATTCGGGCCGCATCCCGATGCTGGTGTCGGGGCCGGCGCCGGCACGGCCGTTAGGCCTTGGATGGCAGGAAGCGAAGCGAGCACTCGCTCCCACGCTTGGCGCGCTGCTTGCGTGCAAGGTCCTTCCGAGCCCGCGGGGCCTTCCCGCTGCGCGATGGAAAGTCCAATGCCGCGCTCGCTTGCAACGCGGTGTTGCAGGTGAACGGCCAGGTAGGGTCGCGGCAAATAGCGCTCCACGCGCTGTGCCCACTCGACCATGCTGACGCCATCGCCGCGCAGCCAATCCGCGCCGCCGGAACTCAAGAAGGCCTCGCCGCGCGCACTCATCCATGCGTCCAGGTGATAGATCGGCAGTCGGCCCTGGTATTCCAGCAACAAAGTAAAACTGGGGCTGGCGACGCCCGAATCCACGCCCAGACCCTGGGCCACGCCGCGCGCGAAACAGGTCTTGCCGGCGCCCAGCTCGCCGAAGAATCCAATCACGCTGCCGGGCCAGAGCTGGGCGCCGATGGCGCGTCCCAGTTCGGCGGTGGCTCGTTCGTCATGACTGAGGAAGAAGAGCCCGCGCGAGCAAGACGGGGCATTAGGATCCATGCACGAAGCCTCCGCTTCCCATGCGCCAGCGCTCGAGGCGTCCGGACGCCGAGCCGCGGTCAAGATCGGCCAAGGAGCGCGCGCCTGCTTGCGTGGCCTTGGAATCGATCCACAGTCCTTGTCCGGGCCGTGCGCGTCCGATCAGCAGCAGATTCGGACACAGCCTGCGCGCGCGCGCCCACGCACTGTGCGGCAAGAGCGCCGCCAGTTCGTGGTCTTCGCCGTCGTGCAGCGCATGCCACTTTGGGCCCCGGCCGCTAGTCCGGCTTTGCCGAATGGCGTCTGCGTGCACGGGGACGTGGAACACATCTAGGCGCAGCGAAGACGACTGGGCCAATCGCGCCAGATCCAGCGCCAAGCCATCGCTGATGTCCAGCATCGCGCGCGCGCCGGCCTGGGCCAGGACGCGCCCGGCTCGAATGCGTGGCGCGATCGCCAGATGGCGCCCCAGTCGACTTCCGCCAGTGCTTCCCGTGAGCACGAGCAGGTCGCCCGGCCGGCCGTGGCTGCGCCCGACGGGCCGACTGCGGCCGGGAAAATCGCCCACGGCGCTGACGACCAGGGTGCGCCCCGTGTGGCTTCCGCGCGGGGCGGCGGAGGTGTCTCCCCCCACCAGGCGCGCAGCGTGCGCTCTGGCGCACTCCGCCACGCCTTCGACGGCCGCTTGCATCCAGCGCAAACTGGCGCTTGTTGGAACGATCAAACTGAGCACGACCGCGCGCGGCCGC
>JAKFYL010000054.1 GCA_021730845.1 Planctomycetota bacterium
GGACGCCGTCGCGGTCGAAATCGGCCAGCGCGAGTCCGCGCGCCGAGCGCAAGGGCTCTAGGCCGCTGCCCGCCTTCGAGCTGACATCGCGCCAGTGCAGCTTGCCGGCTGTCCGCTCGCCTTCGAACAGCTGCGTCGCTTGCGCGAAGGCATGCATGCCGACTTGTTCGGACTGCGGGCACACATGTCCGTTGGCGACCAAGAGATCCAAGTCGCCGTCTAGTTCCGCGTCGAAGAAAGCCGCGCCCCAGCCCAGCTTGTCCTCGCTAGGCACGGCCAGGCCCAGGGGCCCGGCCAGGTCTTGGAATGTGCCAGTGCCGTCATTGACGTGCAGGGAATTGGCTTCGAAGTCGAAATTGGTGCGCAGCACGTCTAGATCGCGATCGCCGTCGACGTCTTGTGCCACCAGGCCCATGGCGGCCGTGGCTTTGCCGGCCGCGTCCACGGCAAACCCGCGATCCGCCGCTTCGTCGGCGAAAGTCCCGTTCTGCTTGTTGAGGAACAAGTTGCAGGGCTGCATGTCGTTGGCGACTAGCACGTCCTGCCAGCCATCGCCGTTGACGTCGGCGAAAATCGCCGCATAGGAGCAACCGGCAGGCACCTTGTCGAAGCCGGCCTTGGCCGTGGCGTCGGTGAACTTTCCGCGGCCGTCATTCACATAGAAGCGATCCGGTGCGGCGCGGTTGTAGCCCTGTTTGTTTTCGGCCTCCGGTCCATAGCCCACCTCGACGCCGTCGATGACGTTGCGCTTGCCCCCCGCGGGCGGATTCTCGAGGTCGAACAAGCAGTAGTTGGCCACGTACAAATCGAGGTCGCCGTCGTTGTCCGCGTCGCCAAAACTCGCGCCGGCAGCCCACAGCTCGTTGCCCAGGCCGGCCTCCAACGTGCCGTCGACAAAACGCGCCTGATCGCAGCGCAGCAGGACATCGGGCCCGAAGTTGCCCAAGTACATATCCAGGTCGCCGTCGCCGTCCACGTCGCCGGTTGCGACGGCGTTGATCCAGTCCGTGCGCCGCGCGCCGGCTGCATCGGTCACATCCGCGAACTTCGCAGGGCCACCGATCGGTGTGTCGTTGCGATACAGGCGGCTGGAAGCCTTGACCTCGATCTGAAGTCGCGCGCCGTCGTCGATGTAGCGCAAGCCCTGGCCGTTGCCGACGAACAGGTCGCTGTCGCCGTCGCCGTCATAGTCGAGCCAGGCAGCGCCCGCGCCGTTGGATTCGATGATGTACCAGCGCCGCGGGTCGCCGCTCACTTGCACCACATCGATCCCGGCCTGCTCGGCCACGTCCACGAATTCGAACCGCTCAGCGGGCGTTGCTGTGGATTGTTCCACGGCCGCGACGTCTGGTGCGCAGCTCGCCAGAGCGAGCAACAAGGTCCCGAAGAGGTCACGGATTCGCGCGTGCATGGAAGGGGAGAATACCCCACCGACGCACGGTCGCCAACGCGCCTGACCTTAGCCGGCGCGCCTATGCGTTCCTAACGTGCCAGTGCGCGCCGCGCGGCGCCTTGGCCGCCTGCTGTGGTCTCCGGTTCGAATGCATCGACGCCGATGGCGTCGGCGCGCAGGCTCTCGGAGCGTTTGAGCTGTTCGGATTCGCGCGCGTCGATGACGCCCGACTTTTCGGCGGCCGCCAAGACTTCTTGGGGACTCGCACGCGGCAGCTTGCCAGCCTTTTGCGCCGTGCGCAGCTTGGCCACGGCCGGCGCCGCGGCGACTACAGCGGTTAGCGCTGCTTCGAGCCGGCCTAGGCCCGGCTCGCCAACTTCCGGAAGCCAAACATCTGGACCCAGGCGCTCGCGCAACGCGCCACCGTCGAGGATAGCGCGCGCGAGGCGTGCGCTGGCCCGGTCACTGGGAGGTTTGGCGCCGATTTGCGAGCCGATCGGGAAGATCACGCGCGAGAGCAGCCAGGCCGCGGGGCGATTGGGCAAGTTGTCGAGGAAACCGCGCAAGGCCACGGCGATCTCGTGTTGCGCGTGCGCCATGGCCCAGTGCAAGGCCGGCAAGTCGTCCCGGTTGTTTTTGTCGTCGACGAACTGTTTGAGCACGCCCGAGGCCAGATACAAGTGGGCCAAGACGTCGGCTAGGCGTCCGCTCAAAGCTTCCTTGCGCTTGAGCGAACCGCCCAGCGTGCCCATGGCGGCGTCGGCAACCACGGAGAAGGCCGCGCTCCAGCGCGATAGGGACTGGAAATAGCGCCCGGCGGGGCCGCCGCAAGGCGCGCCGGCGAGGCGACCGCCCGTCAAGCCCAGCACCGCGCTGCGCGCGACGTTGGTGAAGACCAGACCCACATGTCCCCAAAACGCCTTGTCGAACGCAGCCACATCGCGTTCGGCGACGGCGCGCATTTCGCTTTGCACGAACGGGTGGCAGCGAATCGCGCCCTGCCCAAAGATGATCATCGAGCGCGTGAGGATGTTGGCGCCCTCGACGGTGATGCCGATGGGAATGGACTGGTATGCGTGGGCCAGGACGTTGCGCGGTCCGCGGCAAATGCCAGCGCCGCCGACGACATCCATGGCGTCGTTGATGGCCACGCGCATGGCCTCGGTGGTATAGGCCTTCATGATGGCCGTGATCACGCTCGGTTTTTCGCCTGCGTCGAGGGCGCCCAGCGTCAGTCGCCGCGCGCCTCCGATCAGGTAGGTCAGTCCGGCGATGCGCGCCAAGCGCGTCTCGATGCCTTCGAAGCGGCCGATCGACAAACCGAATTGTTCGCGCACCGTGGCGTAGGCGCCCACCGTGCGGGTGGCCAGTTGCGCCGCTCCGGACGACAGCGAGGGCAACGAAATTCCGCGCCCGGCCGCAAGGCACTGCATGAGCATGCCCCAACCTTTGCCCGCTTGGGCCGGGCCGCCGATGATGAACTCCAGCGGCACGAACACGCCCTTGCCCTGCGTCGGGCCGTTCATGAAGGGCACGCCCAGCGGGTCGTGGCGTGCACCGTGCACGACGCCGGGCATGTTCGCCGGGATCAAGGCGCAGGTGATGCCGACGTCTTCGTTGCCGCCGAGCAAGCGTTCGGGATCGCGCAACTTGAAGGCCAGACCCAGTACCGTGGCGATCGGGGCCAGCGTGATGTAACGCTTGTCCCAGTCCAGTCGCATGCCCAGAACTTCGCGGCCTTCGAACTGTCCGCGGCAGACGATGCCTTGGGCGCGGATCGCGCCTGCATCCGATCCCGCGAAGGGCTCGGTCAGCGCAAAGCACGGGATCTCCTGACCGCGAGCCAGGCGCGGCAAGTAGTGCTTCTTTTGTTCCTCGGTGCCGTAGTGGAGCAGGAGCTCCGCCGGTCCCAGCGAATTGGGCACCATGACCGTGACCGACGCCACCACGGAGCGCGAGGCGAGCTTGGCGATCACCGCTGCTTGGGCGGCGGCGGAAAAACCCAGCCCCCCGAACTCGGTGGGGATGATCATGCCCATGAAGCCCTGCTCGCAGATGAAGCGCCACGCGTGCGGCGGCAGGTCGCCGTTTTGCGTCAGCGCGTGGTCATCGAGCGTGCGGCACAGTTCCGCCACGGGGCCGGCGAGAAACGCTTTTTCGCGCGCGCTCAGTTCTTGGCAGCGGAACTCGAGCAGTTGCTTCCACGCGGGAGCGCCGGTGAAAAGTTCCGCGTCCCACCAAACCGAGCCTGCTTCGAGGGCTTGGCGCTCGGTTTCGCTCATCGCCGGCAGGATTTTGCCGATGGGGCCGATGAGTTGGGACGAGAGCAGCGCGCGCCGCAGGGGCACGAGGCCAAAGACCAGCGCCAGGAGTACGAAGATGCCCGCGCCTACACGCCAGCCGAGCTCGAGATGGCCGCCGTTTTGGGCGAGGCCGCCCAGCACGATGGCGCCCGCCCCAACCCAGGCCCAGTAGGGGCGACCCAAGTAGGCGAGAGCTACGAGGCACAGCAGAGCACAGGCGATCAGAATGGTCCACATAGGCGCAGGATGGCAGCAGAAAGGGGCCTATTTCCTGTTCGACCGGCGCGCCTGGTTTCCAACGGGCTCTCGGTCGTAGTTGGCTCGAGACTAGGCCCCAGTACCGGCCTTGGGACAAGAAAACCAGGCCCTGGCCAAGTTTGCGCCCCCCCAGGTCGCCGCGTGCCAGCTCCGGCAGGGCCATGCTTGGCCACCACATCGACCTCAGAAAAGCGCGCCGGCGCCATTTCGTTGGCGCCGGCGGCTCGAGAGTCGGGGGGAGTCGCCCGACTGCGAGAAGCTACGGACAAACTTCAAACTGCAGGCCGTCGGTGAGGCCCGTCATCGTGGCTGCCGGTGGATCGCGGAACCAGCCTTGGACGTTGACTTGTTGTCCCTGGATCAAGCTCTGTCCGGCGGTCGGGTGCTCCATCAGCTCCGTCAGTTTGTAGATCAGCGCGCCGTTGCAGGCCCCGGATCCGCCCGAGTTCTTGATCTTCAAGCGGTTCAGTGTGCCGCTGACGCACAGGAATCCGCCCTGGAAAGGCGTGTTGGCCGGCCCGGCCAGGCCGAAAAACAAGATGCCGTTGAAGTTAGGCTCCAACGTAGCGGCTGTGATCGTGAACACTTGGGGCGCAAAGAAGCTCGGGTTGCCCACGCCACTGATCTGCGGCACGCAGCCGCTCGAGGTGACTTTCGCGCTGCAATACGTCACCACGTTGCCGGTGCAATTGCTCAAGAACCCGACATAGCTTCTTTGCTGCGACACGCTCGAGTTGCCGTGTTCGTCCGTGCTGTGCACCCGGTATGTGACCGTGCCCACCAGCGTGCCCGGGATCTGACCGCGAAATAGCTGCCCACCGGCATGTTGCATCGTCACGAACACACTGGGTCCGCCATCGTGCTGGTACTCCAGCTCGACCAAATTGTAGCGTGCCACATCCCACGATGCGTTGTCGTAGACATGCACGCGCACGATGCTAGGCGGGCTTCCGGCCGGCCGGTTGGGTACTTGCTCTAGGTGCGGGAGCGAAGCCGGACGCGTGTCTGCCACCTGCGTAATGTTCTTCAGGAGCACGTTCGCCTGACTTCCGTCATTGGAAACGGCGAGATCATAGTCACCGTCCAGGTCCACGTCGCAACTGTCCACGTGGAGTGAGGTTGAACCGTCGGTTGGAAGCGGCACTTGTTCAAAGTTCCCCATGCCGTTATTCATGTATAGCCGATCTTGCCCAGAAAAATTGGCCATGAAGATGTCCAAGTTCCCGTCGTTGTTGAAGTCAAACCACTCGCCCTCGTTGTCATCTGCTCCCGAGGCAGGGAGTGTCGTAGCCCCGGTGAAGGTGCCTGCGTTGTTGGCAAAGACGGCATCATTCAAGCCGGGGTAGTTGACTCCCAGCAAGTCGTAGTCGCCATCATTGTCCATGTCGCCGAATTCCTGCTCGTAGTTGTCGCTGCCTGTGGCCGGGTTTATGACCTGGGCAGCCGTTACGTCGCGCCAAATCAAGGGCCCAGACCCGTCGCGCATGTTGCGGAACAGCCTGGGGGGCGGGTTGTTGCGCGATCCGATCCAGAAGTCGACATCGAAATCGGCGTCTACGTCCCCCAGCTCCACGCCTAAGGGCGAGTTGTTGACGTCGGCAAATATCCCTGTCGAATCCGTCGTATTGTTCCGCTGCAGGCCCTGGGCCCACAACGCGGGAGCACCTTCCGGAATCGCGCCGGCCTCGAGTTGGTAGCAACTGGGGTTGTGTTCCTTGAAGTTCCCTTGTCCATCGTTCAGGAACACCCGCTGGGGTACTTGGCCGTTGAAGTTTGGACCGTAAGTCGCATGCAACAGGTCCGCGTCGCCGTCGTTGTCCAAGTCGCCAAACACGCTGTCACAGGACCAGTTGATGAAGCCGTCGGATCCCAGGACCATGGACTGCGCCACGGAGGAACACTCCGTGGTTCCGTTGTTGACTCCCAGGTCAAGCCAGCGCTGGGCGGTTTGGTCTTGGAAGAAGCCGACCGCTCCGCTCTGGAGGCCGCCCATGTTCGCCCAAAAGCGGCTGGACTGGAGCGTGATCGTTGCGGTGTTGGAGGTGAACAGATCCTGGTCACCGTCGCCGTCGAAGTCCACGAAGTCCATGTCGCGACTGTCGTCCAGCACGGCCGGGAAACGCGTCGCCGTTTCATCCGCAAAGAAACCAAGCGAGCCACCCTGGGCGAATCCAAGGTTGATCCATAGCCGGTTCTGATCGTTGCAACAGTCCCCGCCGTCGGCCGTCGCCCAGTCCATGTCGCCGTCCAAATCGACGTCGGCGAAATCGACCGCTTCGCTGGAAGAGTTGTTGAACGGATTGCCTTGGGGGATCTGGCCGGGCGCAAATTGGAAAGCCTGGCCCTTGGCCGCCGCGCCAAGGGCAATTGCCACCACAACCGTCCTGGAGATGGAAGAAATCTGTCTGCGGGTCATTTGAGGCCTCGAGCTAGGGGAAGGGGCTGCTAGAGGGTGGAGTTGCCACCGAAAACGCTTGCGGTTCAAGAAAGGTAGCTCGCACGTCGATTTTCTGCGCACTTTGGCTGACTTGCGGTCGAAGACTGGCTCAGTCACCCTAAGAGAGAGTCTCGACCAACCGCTGGGAATACCGCCCGCGCATCCCTCCCAGCCTCTGTTCGCGACTTTGAGTGTGGTCGGGCTGCTTGAGGCCTGCGGCAGCGAGACATCCACGGCACCGCCGGCCGCTTCGATGCCGGCTCTGGGGTCCGTGCGCGCTCGTCAGATGGCGTGACCACCTTTCAGCGCGTTCCTTCGGCCAAGGGTGGGGTCAACGCCAATTGGGCCTGGAGCGTGGCGCTGGCGGACTTCGACCTCGACGGGGGCCTGGAAGAGTTCTGCGCCAACGGCATCATCACCGGCGAAACGCCGGCCGACACCTGAAGCTCGTATTGGCGCCACGTGGTGGCGTCATCCCTCGATGTGAAGCAAGTGGGGGCCATGCCCGCGCCGAGCAAGCCCAATGCTCCCAGTTACCTCAGCGCGCAGAGTGCGCAGCTCTTCCAGGAGGGCATGTCCTTCAGCGGCAAGGAGCGCGACAAGCTGTGGATCAACCTCGGAGCCGAAGGGTTCGCGGATTTGTCGGACATGTCGGGGTCCGATTCTCCCAATGATGGACGCGCGGTGCTCGCCAGCGATTTCGACGACGACGGCGACGTCGATCTGTTCGTGCACCACATCCAACGCAAGCGGCACGCCTTGTGGCGCAATAATGCCCAGCCGCCGGGCGGTTCGAGCGTGCGCCTTCTCAAGCTGCGCCTGCGCGCCAGCCTCTCCCAGTACGAAGCGATCGGCGCAATCGTTGTCGTGCGCGGTGCCCGGGGCACGACCGCCCAAGTGCTTGCGCGGGGCGAGGGGTATGCTTCGTGCCAGGCGCCGGAGCCGATCTTCGGGCACGGCAGCGCGGAGAGCGCCGAGGTCGAGGTAATCTGGCCAGGCGCACGCAAGGAGTCCTTCGGCACGCTGGCGGCGAACTCGCGCGCGCAGCTGGTCGAGGGCAGCGGCAAGCCGCAGCCCTTCGAGGCACGGCCGCGACCCCTGCCGGATCCGCTGCCGGCGGGCGTGCAGCTTCTGCTGGGCGAATCCGCTCCCAAGTTGCAGCTGCTCGACGCCGCCGGCCAGCCACTGGCATTCGACGTCGAGGAATTGGCGCGCGGCAAACCCCTGTACCTGAACTTCTGGGCCAGCTGGTGCGCCCCGTGCGTCACGGAAATCCCGAGTTGCAAGCGCTCGCCGAGCAAGGCGAGGCCAGCGTCGTGGCGATCGGGCTAGACCTGCCGGGCGATCGCGCCCAAGCCCATGCGCTGTTCCTAGAGCGCGGAGGCAAGTTCGGTGCCTTCTACGTGCCGCCCGCAAAGCAGGACGCACCTTCACCGCTGAATGGTTTGGTTGATCTGGATCGCTTGCCGATCCCGACCACGCTGGTTTTCAGCGCCCAGGGGCAGTTGCAACGCGTGATTCGCGGCCCGCTGCCAAGCAAGTAGTGCTTCCAAAACGCCTAACCGGCGGCGGTCAATGACTCGACGTAGTGCACCAAGGCTCCGTCGAGCCAGCGGCAGGCAAACGCGCCGCGGCGTTCGAGGTAGGCGACGTGTCCGCCATTTGGCTCGACATGCAGTGTCAGGCCAGGAGCGATCGCGGCGCCTCCGAAAACGCGCGGGTCAACGAAAGGGTCATCCGCTGCCGTGAGGATTACCCCCGGCACGGCGATTTGCGCCAGCAGCGGCAGGCTCGAGCAGCGCCGGTAGTAGTCGGCGCCGTCCGCGAAGCCGGCCTCGGGCGCTGTGTACAAGTCGTCGAATTCGCACAGACTTGCCGTGCGCGGGATCGCGTACCTGCGCCGTGCGAGCCCGTCTCGTTCGCGCTGCGCGATCGCCGCTCGCAATCGGTGCACGAAACGCAGCTCATACAGCCGCGATAGTCCGCGGCGGATGTCGCGCGAGGCGCGCGCGATGTCGACCGGCGGATTGACGGCCACTAGGCCCGCAAGGTGCGACACGAGCCCGCGCGCAGCCGCGAGCAGCAGTGCGTTTCCGCTGAGGGAGAATCCGATGGCCACGTGGCTTGCTGTGGGATCGTCGTCGAAACTCGCCGCGAGAACGGCGGCCACATCCCCCGCGCTGCCGGAATGGTAGGGCCGGCCGGCGAGCCCGCGTCCTTCTCCGCAGCCGCGGTGGTTGGCGCACCAAACGGCATGACCGCGTGCAGTCAGCGCCGCGGTCGCGCGGCGCATGTAGTCGGAATCGACGTCGCCCGAGAGCCCGTGGAACAAGTGCACGCGCACACCGCTCGTGCCGGGCAGCGCTCGCACCGCAAGGCGCTCGCCGTCCTCGAGCACGACTTCGACGCGCCGCGAGTCGGGGTTGGTTGAGACCTTCGGCGCCATGCTCGGCAGCAGATGCCCCCACATGGTCTGCGCGTGGCCGCCGCGAGCAAACCACGGCGGCCGGCAGGGATGTACGTAGCGCAGCGGCGCGGGGCGCGGCGCGTCCCCTGAGGGCTCGCGCACTGATCCCAAAGTGCTTGCTTTCTCGAGCTGGGGCGCGCGTTCTGCCATCGCGGCTGCGAGTCTAGCCCATTTCCCTACACTGCTGCCCATGTGGACCGCACTGCTATTTGTCGCGTTGCTCACGCTTCAGGCATCCGCACCCGAACCCGCGACCGCCTTTGTCGGTGCGACCGTGTTGCCGATGGACTCGGAACGGCGTCTCGAAGACCACACGATTGTCGTGCGCGAGGGCCGTATCGTTTCGGTTGGGCCGCGCGCGAGCACACCCGTGCCAGAAAACGCGCGCACGATCCATGCCAGCGGGCGCTTCCTGATGCCAGGCCTAGTCGACATGCACGTGCATACCTGGTCCGAGGTCGACACGCCCATGTTCCTTGCCTACGGCGTGACCACCGTGCGCAATCTGTTCGGCAACCCGCAACATCTCGCCTGGCGTGCGCAGATCGAAAAGGGCGAGCGCACGGGTCCGTCCCTGATCACAGCCGGCCCGATCCTCGACGGGGATCCGCCGGTATGGCCCGGCAGCCTGGTGGTCACCGACGCCGAGAAAGCGGCTGCGGCTGTCCAGACGCACGTGGACGAGGGCTACGACTTCATCAAGGTCTACAACCGCTTGCCGCTGGAAGCCTACGAAGCCGTCGTTGCAAAAGCGCGCCTGGCCAACCTCCCGATCGACGGCCACACGCCCGACGCGGTCGGCTACGAGCGCGTGCTCGCGGCCGGACAGCGCACGGTCGAGCACATGAGCGGCATCGGACTGGTGGTCACGGCCAAGGCGCCGGGCGCTGGCTGGGCGGGGGACAATGCCGGCTGGGCGCAAGTCGACCCAGAGCGCCAGGCATTGTGGGTCGAGCGCAGCGCCGCCGCCGGCGTGTGGCTGTGCCCGACTTTCGTGGTCTTCCAAAAAATGGTCGAGCCCGAAAACATCGCCAGCGAGTTGGCTCGAGGCCACATGCGCTACGTAGCGCCGTTCACACGCGAGTTTTGGAAGAACATGAATGCTCGCATGACGCCCGAAGGCCGAGCCGCCTCGCGCGACTCAGTAAAGCCGCGCATGGCCTTCTTCAAGGCTTTCGTCGATGCTGGCGGGCGCGCGATCCTGGGCACCGATATGGGAAATCCCCTGGTGGTCCCGGGCTACTCGGTGCACGAGGAACTCGCCAACTTCGTCGCGGCGGGCCTCTCGACCTACCAAGCGCTGAGCGCCGCAACGCGCGGGCCGGCCGAGTGTTTGGGCCTGACGGCCGAGTTTGGGACCGTTGCTCCAGGCCGGCGCGCGGATCTGCTCCTGCTAGAGGCCGACCCCTTGCTCGACGTGAACAACGCGCGCGCCATCCAGGGCGTGATGGTGCGCGGCCGCTGGCTCCCGCGCGAAGAACTGCAGCGTTCGCTCGACGAACTACTCGGGAACTGACCGGCCCTCGCGCTAGGCGAGTAAGAACTGCAAAAGGTAGGCTGTCCACATGCTCACACTCGCGATCGCTTCATTCCTATCCCAAGCTCAGGCCAAACCGCTAAGCCCCAAAGAGCAGAGCGCGCGTTTTGAAGCCTATGTGGCCCTCGAACAGGGCCCCAAGAGTCTCCCAGAGCAGCGCCGCATTTTGGCCGAACTGGCCGGCGTGCCGGTGCAACCAACGGCCGTTGCGGCATTGCAGAAGTCGATCTGGAAGTTGTGGGAAAAGGGACCGCAGCTCGAGAAGGACAGCGGGCAGACGTACTACTGGGAGGACGACAAGCGCGGCCTGTTCATCGTCGGCGGCCAAACGAAAAAGCCCAAGGGACTGGCGATCTGTATGCATGGCGGAGGAAAAGGCTCGGGCGATGCAGGGAGCGCCCATGGCGCCTACAACGCCGCGCTCTCCAACATCGATTGGCTGGCTATCTATCCCGAAGTGCTGGAGAAAACCGAGCACGGCTGGACGGATTCAGGCACGGAAGAGTGGGTGCTGGAGTTGCTCGTGCGCGCGCGGCGCACCTGGAAGGTCGATCCCGATCGGGTGTACCTGGTGGGGCACTCCATGGGCGGCTATGGAAGTTGGACTTTGGGCGCGCACCATGCCGACCAGCTCGCCGCGCTTGCTCCCTCCGCCGGCGCGCCGACACCGTACCTCAACGCCAAAGACGAAGTCATCGACATCGTCAGCGGGATCGTGCCCAACCTTCGCAACGTAGCGCTTCGCATCTACCAATCGAATGACGATCCCAAAGTGCCGCCCGACGCGAACCGTTGCGCCGTGAAGAAACTCGAACAGGCAAAGGAGCTGTACGGCGGATTCGATTACGAGTACTGGGAAGTTCCCGGGCGTCAACACGAAGCCCCTCCCGGTGGTTTTGAGGCGCATCTAGCCAAGATCGAGAAGATCGAGCGTACGACGCACCCAGCCACGGTCGTCTGGCAACCAACTCTGAATTGGAAACGCCAATTCTATTGGCTGTTCTGGGAGGACCCCTACAAGGAAGCTTTGGTCGTGGCCAAGGCCAACCGCAAGACCAACCAAGTGCACGTGACCTGCGACAAGAGCGCCAAGGGATTGAGCGTGCTGGTCGATGAGAAGCTGCTGGACGTAGCCAAGGAAATCACCGTGTTCTTGAACGAAAAGGAGGTGTTTCGAGGCATTCCCAAACCCGACCTGGCCACGATCCTGGCCAGCGCCGCAAGCGGCGATCCGGACCTGAGCTACTCGGCGCGGATCGTGCTCGAGTAGCACGCTGCGGAGCTCAGCGCGCGGGCAAGCGGAAGGCCTCCGCCGGCAATTCCCGGTGCACTTCGAAGTTCACGACCTCGAACACCATGCGGCCGGTGTGCTCGTCTTCGAGCGTGGCGCGGAAAGGCACACGCAAGCCCTCCAGCTCGCGGAAATCGGAGTAGCTGCGCACCCGGTGGAGCTTCATCGCGCCACCGGCAAGAGGTTCGTCGTACTCCTCGAACAACGTGTCGCCCGTTTTGGCGTCGACCCAAACGTCCATGGAAACGCCCGCGCTCGCTTCGAGCCGTACGACCCAGGTCGACCGGCCGCCGCGTTCCTCGGCGCGAACCACGCGGATGGAACTGTACCAGGCCCGCCAGTCGCCAAAGCAGCAGCCCGGGTGGTCGACGCGCATCCACTCCGCCTGCGTGCCTGAGGTTTCGCTGTCTTGCACGGAAAAATCCGAGCGCGTGGCGGCCAAGCCGCGGTCGTAGGCGAACTCGATCACGCCGAAGGGCGAGAGGTCGATGCGCGAGCGGTGGCGGTCGGTGGACTGTGCCGTGGTTTGGAAGGAGCCTTGAATGCCCATGTGAACGAAATTCGCCGCGCCGCTCATGGTCCAGGCACCTGCCGCCTCGAGCGCCCGCGCGCGCGCGTCGCTGTTGCGAAGCGCATGCAGAGCTTCGAGCGTGAGCTCTGGGCTATGTTCAGTCGCCGCGCCAACCCGCGGGCATTCGCTCGGCACGCCGTGTTCGACGAAAGTCAGGCTTTTCACGGTGCCGTCCGGTCCCTCCTGGAAGATCACGTGCAGCTTTTCATTGACGCGCAGCGCGCGCCGGCGTTCTGCGTCGGGGGCGTGCAATTCGTACGCCATTTGTTCGGGAACGTCCACAGCTAGGCGGTTGTTCTGGATCGAAACCGTGAGCGGTCGTTCCAAGGCGGGATGCTTGTAGGTGCCTAGAAATCGGCGCGCGTCCTCTAGGTCGATCTCGACCGGCGCTTGCACGCCCTCGCGCGGCACCTCGAACGTCATGCCCGCCTGAAGCATCGTCAGGCCTACGACATGTCCCTTGTCGTCGCGTTGGAAAGTGACCGCCACTTGGTCCGTGATCTCGAGGTACCAGCGGCCCTGCTCGTCGGGTTCCTTGAGCGTGTAGAGCATTTGCCCAGGTACGTCCACGGCGAGCTTGCCGTCCTTCTCGCTCACCTCGAAGACCGCATCGTGAAAGCTGGCGAAGTTGGCGATGTAGCGACCCAGGTAGGGCTTGCGCTCGGTGGGGTCCTGCGTGCGGTCCGCCTTTGGCTCTCCCAACAGGCACTCCCAAACGATTTCCATGGAAAGTGCCTGCAGCGGAGTCGCGCTGACGTTGGTGAGCAACGCAAAGCCGACGCCGTCGTCGGGCAAGAATGCGATTTGGGAAGAATAGCCGTCGATGTTGCCGCCGTGCTCGACCACGCGGCGGCCTTTCCACTCGCGCAGGAACCAACCCAGGCCGTAGTTTGCTCCGCTTCCGGCCGCAATTTGCGGCGTCCAGGTTTCGCGCAACAGCTCCTCGGCAAGCACTCGGCGACCCTCGAATTCCCCGCGGCCCAGTTGCAGTCGCACCAAGCGTGAGAGGTCGAGCACGTTGGAGTTCAATGCACCCGCGGGAGCGATGGGGGCCAGGTCGCGCATGGGTAGATGTACGAAAGCACGCTTGTCTTCGTCCCACTGGTAGCCCTTGGCCAGGCGCTCGTCAGCGCGGGCCGCAGCCGCGGTCCAGGTCGTCGACGTCATCGCTAGCGGTTCCAGGATGTGCGCGTGGACGAGTTCTCCCCAGGGCTTGGCGCCACGCACGGCACAGGCCTCGCCAGCGGCCAGATACATGACGTTGTTGTAGACGAACTCCTTGCGAAAGCCCGTCCATGGTTCAGCCTTTGCAATCGTCTCGAGCACTTGCGCCGTCTCAACGGTGTTTCCAGACCACAACAAGTCGGCGCGCGCAAAGCCCGTGCGGTGGGACAACATGTCGCGCAGGGTCGCGGGTACGACGAGCTCGAAACTCGGCAGCACTTCACGGACCGGCCGATCCAAGCCCATCTGGCCATCGGCGAAAAGCGTTCCAGCCAGCGCTGCGGTAAACGCCTTGGTGCTCGAGCCGATTTGGAAAATCGTTTCGGGAGCCGCAGCGCGCCCATTCTCGACATCAGCCAAGCCGAAGCCGCGCGCGAATACGACCTGGTCGCCTTTCACGACGGCGATCGACATTCCAGCTACGTTCAGACTCGCCCGCTGGGCTTCGAGTTCGGTCTCCAAGCGCGCCAGTCGCTGGTCGAGGTCGGTGGGTTGTTGCGCGGCCAGCGCCAGTGAGATCGCGAAGATGTGGAGCATGGGGAATTCTCGTTGGATGACGTGCGAATTTCTTAGGAGTAACGCCGACGTGCCAGCGCGAGGCCAAACCAGTACGGCAGCAGCACCAGCGGCAGGAGCCGGGGCAAGTCCCAGTTGCCTTCGCCGTGGAATCCGGCCAGATCGAGCAGGCCAGCAGTGAACAGGATCACGAGCGCCGCGGGAAAGGCCAGTGCCAGCGCTTCGAGCTGGATCCTGCGCTCGAGCTCGTCGAGAGCGCGGGTGCCGCGCACGATCGAGTAGATCAACCAGGCGAAGACGGGCACCGGCAAGAGCGCAGCGACCAATGCCTCGCGCGATCCTTGCGGCAGGACCTTGATGCCCCAGCGCGCGGCGATGTAGCTCGCTGCGAACGCAAGCGGAATCACAATCGAGTTCGAAAGCGAGCTGTGCGGCTTGGGGGCGCGATCGGCGGTGGGCACAGAGTTCATGGAAACCTCACTGCGGTTGGGCACGGTCCGGGGGCAGGAACACGTCCTCGACCTTGCACCCGAACAGACGGGCGATGGCGAAGGCGAGCGAGAGCGAGGGTTCGTACTTCTGGGTCTCGATCGAGTTCACGGTCTGGCGCGAAACACCCAGCCGCTGCGCCAGTTCGGCCTGCGTCCAGTTGCGCTCAGCGCGCAGCACCCTCAAGCGGCTCTCCATGGAATGGAAGGTGCCACGCCGATCTAGCTGTC
>JAKFYL010000466.1 GCA_021730845.1 Planctomycetota bacterium
AGGCAGGGGCGGGCCGGGCCCGCATGGCATCCAGGCGGCTTCGGGGCCCTGGAACTACCCCCTGAATCGGCGCTCCCGGCGGTACAACGTAACCTCCCGCGGGCCCAAAACGCGTAGGCACAAAATTGGGCCTCGATACGCCCATTCTCGGGCCTGGGCCGGCTACTGCCGGCGGCACGCAGAAAAGGGCCGCCTGGACGAACGTGGCGGATGCCCTCCGGGCGGGTACTGGAACGTGATCGCAGGCACGCTTCCAAGACCCAGGACCGGGAGGGCAACCGCCACGCTTGTCCAAGGGCCCTTTTCTGAGTGCCGCGGGGTGCCCTTTTTCTGCTTGCCGCCGGCACCTAGCACACTGAGCAGGGCTCCCGTGACGCGGCCTGGCAGCGTCGAAGTGCTAGTGGAAGGCCCGATTCGCTGCGGGGTCAAAGATCTGCGTATACAGCTCGGGCGGCCTGTGAAGGCGCGCTCCAGCCACATCCGGCAACGCGTGCCGGAGCGCCCGGAGCGCTTGGTGGTTACCTGAGGGCTTGGTTCGCTCGGGTGCGCCAGCGGCACTTCCTCTAGCTGCCCAAAGATGGGATGCACTAAGCCTGACTCCAAGCAACCCGGAGGTTCTCGGTAATGCACTAGTCGGAGATCGAATCAAGTCTTGTTGGAGCCTCGCTAGCCACTCCGAAGTTCGCAACATTCTCCAGCGCCATGCATCAAACGGCTCGCGGAATGAATAGTGCTTGCCGAGTTCCCGGAGCTTGCGCGAAAGGCAAAGCCCGTCTAGAATAGCGGAAATAAAGGCACCGCTCTCTGCCCAGCACTGAATTTGACGTCCAGCGGTTGGACGTCCAGCGGTCATGTTGTGAGGAAAACCTCATGAAGTTCGCAACGCTCGGCGCCGTCATTTGTTGCGGGGTGCTTTCACTGGCCCCCGCTCGGACATTGTTCGCTCAGAACCCATGCCCTTCAACTATTGCAGGCGGTAGCATCGCCACAGGAAGTTACTCTGGGGTCGGGTCCACGTGCTCGGAAGCATGGAAGAACTTGCGAGATGTCGCTTTCCAAATGTCGCCACCCTTCTGTCAGACTTGTCCCACTGGCATGCACGGTTGCAACGGTAGCGCGCACATCGACAACGAGGGTGGCATGACTCTAGGTGACTGCACGGAAGTTTCGCCCGGCGTTTTCGTCGTTACAGCGACGGTGACGACGGCCACGCGTTGGTTTCAAACCGGCTCGCCTTGCGTCGGGGTGCCGCCACAGTAGCCACGTTGGGTTGCCTAGATCGGCTGACCTACCAAGAGTCGACGCATGGCACCTGAGAAAGCAAGAAGAACCAATCTATGTCGTCTGATCCTGGGCGGTGCAGCCACATTGGGGGTGGTCGCCTGGCTCATCCTCATGGCGGGCGAGAAGCCACCCCTTCAGCCTGCGCGAGGAAAGTCGACGCTTGCCGAATCTGATGGCAGTTGGGCTGTGCCAACCAACGTGGGTCGCACTCCGGCCAAGGCACCTTCCGGGGCGCCGCAAGTAGAATTGTCGGGAACCGTAGAGTTCGCCGATTCAAGTGAGTCATACGACGGACTCCTAAAGGCAACGGCGGCATTCGACGACGCGCCGCCGCTATCCATTCGAGTCGAGGTGCATGACGGGGCTTGGGCTATTCCACTGCACTCCTTGCCGCGCCTGCTCTTGGTTTCCGAAGTTCGGGGCGACAGTCGCAAGTTCGTGGTGTGCACTCCGGTCCTGAAAGTGGCGGCGCCGACCGGGGTGCGAATCGTGATCTCCGCCAACACGGAGCCCTCCGTGCGGGTCTTCGATGGCAGCGACGGCCGCGAACTCGACTCCGTGCTGTTGGTCAACAAGTTCGAATGCCGTCCGGCTGCTTTGCCGGTAGCCCGCTTCGATCTTCCCAGCTTTGTTCCGAACAAGACAACGTTTCAACTCGTCGATGCGCCCATCAAGGGCGCGCCGTTGAATCAGGGCATCGCACAGTACTTCGTTGGGGCCGAAGGATATTCCTGGGAAAGTCTGACCATTCGATCGGGGGCACCTGATCGCTCCGTGCTCTTCCTGTACCCGGCCGGAGTTCTCAAGATCATACTTCCTGTCGAGAACGCTGAGCTGGCGCCGCCCAGCTATTACCTCGAACTCGTTCAGGAATCGCGAGCGGGTCAACTCAACGAAGCTGCCGACTATCGGGTTCGCTTCGACGGCACCGATTCGACTTTCGAGCTACGCGGAGTGAGACCAGCGCTCTACCAAGCGTACGTCGGCAGGATTGTGATTGACACGCCAACTTGTCGGGTACTTCACTCGGAAGTATTGGTTGCACAGATGCAGCCAGGAATCGTCGACCTTCGCAACTTGGAAGGAGCCGGTACGGAATCGCTAGTTGAGGTAGTCGGTACGCTGCGAGGCGAGCCTTTCCTTTGGGAAAGGGAGCCGCCGCGGCTCTCTCTGTATTGGATTGAAGGAGGCTGCAATCTGCGCGACCTTAACCTCACGTCGCATGTCGAGTTGACACCACTGGCCGGGGCCCAAGCGGATGCATTCGAACTAGAGCCCATTCGAGTCCCACCAGGAAAGTACGTGCTTCTACTCAACCATCCGCGGTACGCCAAGGTCATCGATGTGCTGCCCCAGCCTGTACACCTCCTTGACATTGACGTCGCACGTGTGGTCGACGTGCGAGTACGCTTGGTTGAGAAAGACAGTGGCTACCCCGTACCCGCGCAGATCGTAGGCTGTTCGAGTATGACGAATTCTGTGCCGCGCAGCCTGGAGTACCACGCTTTGTTGGGTAGGCTTCCGGATTTCGAGGGCGGTGCGTTTTGCCTTCGCCTTCCGATCGGACCCGCCAAGCTCTGGGCATTAACCGAGTTTCATGGAGACGCCTTTTTTGAGTTCGATGTAACTCAGCCACAAGAATTCAAGTTCGAGCTCGATCCGACGCATCAGATCGTGATCCGTAGTTTCCAGTTCGGGAGTCCCGTGCCCCTGTCAACGTTCCTGTACTCGAGTCCGACCCTGGAAATATGCGACCAACGCACCGGGGAAGTCTTGCGCGTCCTTCAAAGCCGTGGAATCAGCGCTTTCGAAGCGGGTCGCAGCTATGGGGTCAAGCTCAGCGTCTCCCGTCGGCCGGCTTATGCCATTCGCTTCGCGGGCATCGAACAGATCGTCGAGGCCCTCGGCCTGGAACCATCGGAAGTGCGCTTCGACCTGGAGCACTTGACCTTGAATCCCGATTGACCGGTGTCGGCTAGCCCGGGTGAAAGCAGGACGAACCGTTGTGGCTGCCGCATTTCGTCCCGTGCGCCTGTGGAAGGTGCTTCAGGGGGATCCCCAGCAGCTCATGCACCCATTTTGGAATTCAATGATGAGCTTGGATTCGGCGAGCTGCTTCTCGAGCCTGCGATTCGCGCGCTCGGGTTCGATTTCGTGCGCGCCCTGCTTGGGTTTCGGCGCCGGCCCGCGCCTTTTGGGCGCCAGTCCTTGGGCGCCGTTCTCGCGTGGTTGCTTGCGCCAGCACTCCAAGTTCACTTCCCTGATCCATCTGACGAACGGCTTCCCCTAGTTTGATGTAGCCTGCCGAAGCGCATCTCTGACTACGGCTCCTCCAACTCTACAGTCGCCATTAGCCCCGATAGTCGCCTCCGTGCGAGTGCGTGCCGCGAGTGACTTGGCCAGGCGCCACAACGGCAACCACGCCAAGTCCCGGTATGCCCGTGCTGGATCGGGGGCGTGTTTCAGTTTCGATAGCCGTAGACGCGAAAATGGGCCCGACCACGCCCATTCTCGGGCCTGGGCTGGCTACTCTCTTGGTTCCAAGTAGCCCAATCGGCCGACAAGCAGGGCGGCCGAGGTCCCCCTAGTCGCGATGTCTTCTGCTCCCCTAACCGATTCCACCGCCCGCGCCGGGAGCGTCGCCGCCGATACCAGCCTGGGTCGCAAGGCGGCGCGCGGGACCGCCTGGGTCTTCTTGGGCTACGGCCTGGGCCAGCTCATGCGCCTGGTCGGCAACGTGATCGTGACCAACGAGGTCTTGCCCGAGACCTACGGACTGATGGCCATCGTCAACACGTTCCTGCTCGGGCTGACCATGTTCTCGGATTTCGGCATTGGCCCGAGCATCGTGCAGAATCGGCGCGGCGAGGACCCGCGCTACCTGGACACGCTCTGGACCGTGCAGCTCGTGCGCGGCGCGTGCCTGTGGGGTTTGGCGAGTCTAGCAGCGTGGCCCTTGGCCTACTTCTACGGCCGGGCCGAGCTCGTGTGGGTATTGCCGGTCACGGGCATTTCGGCCCTGCTCCAAGGCGTGGCGTCCACCAAATTGTGGACCACCAATCGCCAACTCGCGATGGGGCGCCTCACGCTGATCGAGTTGTCGAGCCAGGCTCTTGGTCTAGCCGTGATGATCACGTGGGCCATGCTCACGCGTTCGGTGTGGTCGCTGGTCGCAGGCAGCCTGGTGAGTGCTGGCGCCAAGACCCTTTTCAGCCACCTGTTCCTCATCGGCCATGCCAATCGCTGTGCTTGGGACAAATCGGCGGTGCGCGAACTGGTGCACTTTTCGCGCTGGATTTTCGTCAGCACGATCCTGACGTTTTGCGTGATGCAGTCCGATCGACTGCTGTTTGGCAAGCTGATTCCGCTGCCGCTGCTGGGCGTGTACGCGATCGCCGTGATGATTGGGACCTTGCCCCAGACCTCGTTGAACTATGTTTGGGGCCAAGTCGTGTTTCCGGTCCTGAGTCGCTTCGAGCACAGTCTGCAAGCGGCAGAATTGCAGCGTGCTTTTGTCCGAGTGCGCCTGCCGCTGGTGATCTTGGGCGGCTGGATGGTCTCGGGGCTGCTCGCGGGCGGGCCCACTCTGATCGATCTGCTTTGGAAGGCCGACTATCAGCCCGCCGGCTGGATGATCCAAATGCTGGTTCTAGGCGGGTGGTTTCAAGTGCTCGTAGGAGCCAGCGACTCGGCGCTGCTCGCCCGCGGGCGCACAGGTGCGCTGGCGGCTTGCAACTCGGTCAAGCTCGCCGCCATGCTCGTTTTGATTCCCGCTGGGTATGCCTGGCGCCAGTTCCCCGGTGCGCTCCTGGCCTACGCGATCGCGGACATTCCGCGCTACGGCGCCGCCTTGGTGTGTCTGAAATCCATGGGCCTTAGAACCCTGCGCAGCGATGTGGGGCTCACGGCGTTCACCGCTTTGGTCGGCGGCGCCGGCGCGTGGCTCACGCACTCCATGCACGCGCGATCCATGGCGCCTGGGTGGCGAGCCGCGGCCGCGACGTTGCTGGTTACGCTTGCGTGGGCGCCCTTGGCTTGGCGTGCGTTGCGCCAGAGGCGCTTCCAAAACCCAGAGTGAAGCGCAGAAAATCGCGCAGCAACCCAGGCGGGTCCGGATCGTGCCGTCGCTCCAGCCGCACGCGCACAGCCCACAGCGCCTGGGAAATCGCGAACGAGCAGTCAGCCAGGGCGGCATAGATGCGCCCGTGGTTCTTGACGAAGTAGCGGCGCCTAGATTCGAACCAGTAGCGCGGCCGCGACTTGGGCCGCTCGTGGCGCAGCGTGACACCGCTGGTGCCGCCCACCAGGTGCACCACGCGGCTGGCGGGAACGTACCAAGCTCGGAATCCGGCGCGCGCGGCCTGCAAGCAGTAGTCCGTTTCCTCGAAATACAGGAAATAGCTTTCGTCCATCAGGCCCACGCGCTCGAAGACCTCGGTGCGCACGAGCAAAGCCGCTCCCGACAGCCACTCCGCCGGGCAAGCCTGAGTGGGAATCGGCGGCGCGACGCGCCAGGCAGCGAGCAGGCGCGACAGGGGTCCAAAACGCAGATTGCCCTCGAATTCGCCCAGAATCGTGTGAAAACGGAACACGGAGTGCTGCGGCGTGCCATCGGGGTCTTCCAGTCGGCTGCCGAGCAAGTGCGCCTTGGGGTGTTCACGCAGGAACCGGTCCAGTTCCACCAACGCGCCCGGCCGAATGTATGTGTCGGGATTGAGCAGGAGCACGGCGTCCGGCCGCGGCGAAGCCGCCATGGCAAGCTCGATGATGCGGTTGTTGCCGTACGCGAAGCCACCGTTTTTCTCCAAGGCGAGGATGCGCACCCAGGTGGACCAGTGCTCGCGCTCCACGAGCTCGCGCAGCACTGCAACCGAACTGTCCCCCGATGCGTTGTCGGCCACGACCACCTGGAACCCGGGGAACTGAGCACGCTCGAGTGCTAGCGAGCGCAGGCAGTCTTCGACCAGTTTCGCGCTGCGATAATTGACGATCGCGACCCACATGTTCACAGCGTGGTGTTGAGGGCCGGCTGGGCCGACGCATGCTCCCTCGACTGGCGATCGAGAGGCCTGCGCGCGCGCCGAGGCAAAGTCGCGTAACCGGCAAGTCCACCCGCGGCCACTAGGAACACCGGATTGAGCATGGCATTCATCAAACCGTCGGCGAAGAACAGCAAGGCCAGGATCGAAAGCACGGCCGTGGGCGCTCCGCTGCGCCGGGTCCAACTGGCAGGAGGCAAACGGCGCAGGGCCGCATGCACGGGGATCGCAAGCGTAGCCGCAAAGGCAGTCAAGCCGAGCACTCCGTGCATCGCCAGCATCAGGATCCAAAGTCCGTCGATGGTGATCATGTAGCTACCGCCGGAGGGCAAGTGGATGGTGTTGGGACGGCCCCAGCCGCCCCAGCCGAGCAACGGCCGCTGCATGGCGCGTTCGACCAAGATCGACTCGTTGACGATGCGGTATTCGACGGATTGGGCTCGATCCGCGCCAAAAATGCCCGCAAACCGAATCAAGTCGTCGCCCGACCACTGGCCCGTGGTGCGCATGGCGATGTATGCCAAGGGAATGGCAAGCAGGACGCCCACAGGCCACTTCCAACGCAGCCGGCTGCAGCCTTCCAGGCACAACAGGCCGAGAAACATCAGCACCAAAGCGCCCGTGGACTTGCACAAGACCGTGATCACGAGCATTCCCAGCAGGATTGGGAAGAAACTCACGCCTGCCAAGCGGGTGATCTGGCGGCTGCGCCACAGCACGTAGGCGCACATACTCGCCGCCACCATCCACATGCCCAGCATCAAGCCATGATGTTGGAACACCATGGGGCGCCAGCCCCCAAAGCGCATCGTCTGCAGGAACATGTGTTGGTGCGAACCGTAGACGATCCGGTGCAGCTGGGGTGAGAAACGCAGCTCGAACAGCACCAGCGGCACGTAAGCCAGCCCCGCCAGCATGATTCCAAATACCAGCTCGCGGTGGCTGGAGCGATAGGCAAAACACGCGCGTCCCACGAGCCAAGGTGCGCCCCATTGAATCGTCTGGCGGAAGGCACCGGAGAGTCCATCGTAGGGCCCAAGACCGTTGGCCATCGAGGAAAGAAACGGCGCCACGCACAGCACCGCGATCGGCAAGTCGATCCACTTGGGCCTAAAGCTCGTCAGACGACCGGGAGCGAAGCAGGCTAGGCCTAGGAACAGCGCGGCGCCGACAGCTGCAGTCTTGTCGTAGGCCGCCAAGCCGGGCAAGTCGATCACGACCACGGGCAGGAAGGACCAGCCCACGAGCAAGACGAACAAAGCCGCTCTGCGCGAGCGCATGACAGCGAAGGCTGCTAGCGACACCAAGGGCCAGATGAGAAGTGCGGAACGCGCGAGGAGGTCCATGAACGCTAGGGGTAATCGAACATCGCGGCTGTCAGCTCTAGCTGCGCCCAGCCGGGTCCAAAGGAACTACCTGGAAAAAGATTCCGCCGTCCCAGTTCGCGAAGGCTGTGCAAAAAACGTTGGCGCGCTGCGCGGCCAGCTCGCGAACGTCGATGAGGGTGGTGGAGAGACAAGGGAAATTTTCTGGAAGGGGCGGGCGTGCATTGGATGTTCGCCCAATGCCCTCGCAGGGCCCAAAAACGCATGCTCATGAGTTTTGAGAGTCGCAAAAAAAACCGTATTGTCATGAACGAAGCAAGGATGACGGAATTGTGCGTTGACGCCAAGAGCAATCGCGATTGGACTCCCTCCCGCGCCGCCGAGAAGCACTCGGCCGGTGCAAGCCGGCCAGCCACCCCTTTGGTGCTGCCGGGAAAGCTTCAGGAGGGGAACATGATCGTTGGATTGTCTTTGCTAGCAATGCAGGGTCTGGGATGGACTGTGGGTGTGCCGGGCATTCTGTTCGCGGTCGCCGGCTGCTCGCCCACGCCCAAGTCGAGCACGACGCTTTCGCAACCGGCGACGAGCGCGAACGCTGCGGCTGAAGACGGAAGCCCGGATTCGCCCTCGGGTTGGCGTTCGCCCATGGCGGTGAACCTGAGCAAGTGCGCCGATTGGACTTCGGAGATGCCGTTCGTCAACGCGTTCCGCGAGTCGCGCGAGTGGATCCCGCAACTGGCCAGCTCGAATTCGCCTTGGACCACTGGCGCCGCGTTGAACCTGGACCAGTACAACAACGTGCTCAGTCTCGGTCCGGACCAGGCCGCTGGCACGCTGCTATTCAATGGCATCCAAGGCCACTACTCCGCGGGCACCTACACGCTGCTGTACGACGGCAGCGGGTCCTTCAAAGTAGGCAACGACGGCAAGATCGAATCCGAGCAGCCAGGCAGGATCGAGATCAAGGTCGCGACACCGACGGACGGTGGTATCCACCTCAAGCTGACCGCCACGGATGCGAGCAATCCCGTGCGCAACATCCAGCTCCTGGTGCCCACCTTCCTGAACAGCCAAGATGGCGAGCAGTTCCATCCCAGCTTCCTGCAGTACCTGACCATGTATCAGGGGCTGCGATTCATGGATTGGCAGTCCACCAATGACTCGCCGCTCAAGGACTGGTCCGAGCGCACGACTCCCAGCCATGCGCGCCAAACTGGTCCCAAAGGCGTAGCGGTGGAAATCATGCTGCAGCTGGCCAACAACACCCTTTGCGATCCGTGGTTTTGCATGCCGCACCAAGCCACGAACGAGTTCGTGACCCAATTCGCCACGCTCGTGCGCGACCAGCTGGATCCTTCCTTGAAAGTCTTCGTGGAGTACTCCAACGAGGTGTGGAACTCGCAGTTCCAACAACACCAATACGCCCAGCAACAAGGCTTGGCGGCGGGGCTTTCGAGCAACCCCTACGAAGCCGGGTTGCGCTTCTATTCGCAGCGCTCGGTCGAGATGTTCGACATCTGGCACGCTGTTTTCGGCGCCCAGAGTGATCGCGTGGTGCGTGTGCTGGCCGGGCAGGCCGGCAATCCGTGGACGGGCGAGGTGATCATGGATTGGAAGTCGGCTTCCAGCAAAGCCGACGCCTACGCAGTGGCGCCCTATTTCGGAGGCTCCTTCGGCAGCCCCCAAACCCAATCCAGCGTGGCCACCTGGAGCGTGGACAAGCTGATGAACGAGCTGCGCAAGGACATGCTCTCGGTCATGGCGACCAACGCGCAGAATGCCAGCAAGGCGCTGCAACGCGGGTTGCCGTTGATTGCCTACGAGGGCGGACAGCACCTGGCCGGCCACGGTGGAGCGGAGAACAACGTCGCGTTGACCAACCTGTTTCATGCCGCCAACCGCGACCGGCGCATGGGGGACTTGTACACCGACTACCTGAACAAGTGGCGCTATCAAGGTGGCCAGCTGTTCGCCATGTTCAACAGCTGCGAGGCCTACTCCAAGTGGGGCGCCTGGGGCCTCATGGAGTACGTCGACTCGCCGCGCGACGACGCTCCCAAGTTCGAAGCCGTGCGCCGTTTCGTGGCCGACAACCACCAGTGGTGGCCCTAGGAGTTCGCCGCCAGTAGGTGCGGCGCTCTGGTTGTCTGATTGCACATCACGCCAAGGCCCGTTTCCCGCGCCGGCTTCCCACCGCTCGCCGTTCGCGTGCGAGCTGTCTGCGTACGGCGTCGTGCGCGCCCGAACTCGATCAATCGGAACTGCGGCTTGACGCGCCGCTAGTCGCCGAATCGTGCCGTCCTACTGGGCTGCGCGTGTCGCAAATAGCCTGGCCAGCCGACTGGTTTCTCGCTCCACGTCGTGCAATTCGCGCACGCGCTCGCGGCCGCGTTCGCCCATGGCGGCGAGGCTCGCGTCGTCCATGTTGAGCACGGCCTGCAAGGCCTTGGATAGTTCCGTGACCGAGCCGGCTGGAAACAGCCAGCCCGTGAGGCCCGGCTGCACGAGTTCGGGAATTCCGCCCACGCAACTGGCGACCACCGGGCGACCCAGAGCCAAAGCTTCCATGATCACTACCGGCAGGCCCTCGGCCAGGCTAGGCAGCACCAGCGCGCGCGCGGCGCGGATTTCCTGTCGCACCTCGTCGCCGGCCTTCCAGCCCACGAAGTGCACTACTGCGTCTAGGCCCAGACCGCGCGCAAGTTCCTCCAGAGCCCCGCGCATCGGGCCGTCTCCAACCAGTTCGAGTTCGAAGCGCAGCCCCATGGAGCGCAGGCGAGCCAAGGCGTGCAGCAGCACGGAAACGCCTTTCTCCGGCACCAGCCGAGCGATGCACAAGAGCTTGGCTGCCGGCTCGGGCGGGCTTGGTTTGCGCTCCAAGAGTTCGCGCTCCAAGCCGCAGCGCACCACATGGATGCGGTTCCAATGCGCTGGATCCGACCAGCGTTGCAGTTGGCTTTGTCCGAAGCTGCTGACCGCCACGGTGAACTTGGCGCGCGCGACTTTGGTCCAAAGGCCAACCAGCGGGGGAGCGTCGAAGCTCTCCACGCCGTGGGCAGTGAAGCTGAACGAGGGCCCGCCGAGTTCTTGAGCCAGCATGGCCACCGTGGCAGGGTTCGAGCCGAAATGCGCATGCAAATGATCGATGCGCGCGCGCTTGCACCAGCGTTGCACCACCGCCGCTTCCATCCAGTAGGCCCAATGGCGCGCGATTCCGCGGTGGGAGCGACGTCCGATTCGTGTGGCCAGGCTCAGGGAGCGCCAGGCACGTCCAGGGGCGAACACGATTTGGCTCGCAACGCAGCGCAGCGTCATCAGCAAGCTCGAGGGCAAGATGACGCGCGTCTTGCCCGCCTCGGCCACATCGGCGGCATCGACCAGCGGTTCCTTGGAGCGGCGCACGCTCAAGCGCTCGACCTCGTGGCCCAGGCTTTCCAGCGCGGCGATTTCCCTGCGTATGAACGTGTGGCTGGTCTTGGGATATTGGTTGACCAGGTAAGCGATGCGCATGGCTTTAGGCGGGGCGTCGGAGCATCGAACCCAGCAAGCTGATGCGGCACCGGAAACCTGCACTGCTGAAGTCGCCGGGTAGCGCGCCCGCTGGGCAGGCGACATGGACGCGCGGGATGCGCATGCGGTCGGCTCCGAACGCGTGACGTCCCAAGCGCGTGCTGCAAGCATACTCGTGCCCGGCCTTCGCAGCGAGCCTGGCGATGCGCGCGTCGCAATCTCCGTTGGGATAGGCCAGGCCCGCGGGAGCTCTGCCCGTCCAGCACTGTAGCGCGGCACGCGCGCGCGCGAGTTCGGCCAGCACCCGTTGGTCGCTCAAGCCCGTGAGCAAGGCATGGGATGCCGTATGCGACGCGATTTCGTGGCCGGCGCGCGCCAATTGCTGGACTTGCGGGATGCTCAGGGCGCGAAAACGAGTGAGCACGCTCGCTAGCTGGCCAGGTTTGCTCGCGTGTCCAGCTTCGAGCATGAGGGCCTGCACGCTCCGGGCGCGCTCGCTGGCCCCAAGGCGCTTGAGGCCTGCGACTTGCGCTTCGATCGATGGCGCGCGGCCCAGGGCGATCAGGCACGCCGCGACCGTGTCGAACCACAACGGCTCGCAGCGCTCGACGAAATCCGTAGCCACGAAAAAAGTGGCGCGTAGGCCGGCGTGCTCGAGCAACGGTGCCGCCAACTCGCAGTTGTCGGCGTAGCCGTCGTCAAACGTCAATGCAACCAGCGGGCGCGCGCGCCGCTTTGTGCTCAGGGCGTGCTCCGCCTCACCCAGCGGCAATACTTCACACTCGCGCGCGAGCCATTCGAGCTCCTGTTCGAACACTTCCGTGGAAACCGCCATGGACGGAAAGGGATAGTCCTGGCAGGCCGCGCTGGGAAGCACGCGGTGGTAGGTGAGCACCGTCAGCCCCGCGCGCATGCGGCGCTGCGCCAATGCCAGCACGCCCGAGCGCAAGTACAGTTGGTCGCGCACCAAACGCAACGGGTGCTTGGCGCGTCCCAAGGCCCAGGGAGTCATGCCGTCACCGTCCGCTGCCCTGCGTCGTGCACTTCACGCAGGTGCTCCACACGGCGTTGAAACGTGGGTTCGAACGTATGCGGGGCTGCGAAGGCTCGCGCCTGGCGCGAGGCCCCGGCCAGGGCTTGGCGGTCCTTGGCGAAGCGCAGGATGGCCTGTGCGAGCTGGGCTGTATCGTTCACCGGCGTAGCCACACCGAACTCCCCGTACTGCAGCAGCCCGCGCCAAGCTTCGTTGGCGTAGCCCGCGATCGGCACGCCGCAGGCCAGAGTCTCCAAGTAGGTGCACGAGGGGTCCCCTTGGGGATGGGGGCACACGAAAAGGTCGGCCCACTCGCGCGTCAAGGGCTGCAGCTCGCTCTCGAAGTCGAGCACGCCGGTGAGTTCCACCCGGTCGCTCAGATCCAGTTCCAAGAGCGCGCTGCGCAAGCTGCCTTCCAGCGCGCCGTCGCCGCAGATTTTCATGGCGAAATCCAAACCGCTGCGCTTGAGGTGCGCGGCCACTTTGGGGAGCTGGTCCACACCCTTCATTTCGATCCACCGACCGGAGAAGAGTAGGTGCAAGCGGGGCTTTTCCTGCAGTCGTTCCAGGCGCCGCTCTAGGGCGGCCGCCGCAACCAGGTCTCGTTCCCGTGTTCGGGAGTCGAAAAACAAGAAAGGTCGCGCGGCTCGCTCGCGGTAGGCCTCGAAGGTCGGCGTGCCGTTGCACTGCAGACCCTGGGCAAGCGCCATGGCACGCACTTGCCGCCGTTCCAGATTGCACTCCCACGCGGCGCGGCGCGCAAAGCGCAACAGGGACGGGCACTCGGCCTTGGCAATCTGCAGCCTGGTTTTCAACGTGTACTCGCAGCCGTACACCAGCGGCGTGCGCGAACGCTGGCAAGCCGCGGCTAGTGCCAAGGTGCGCCATTCCAGTCCCGCGAAGATCAGCCCCGCTTGGCTCAGATCCGCTTGCGTGAGCGCACTGGCCGCCACCACGCGGACTCCAAAGGGCAACTCGCGCGGGTCCAGTTCGATGTTGTCCAGGTTGTCGCTCAGGGACTCCAGGGGTGGAACCCAAATCTCGACCGGACCGGGCCAGTGGCGCGTGTAGGACTCCATGCCCGAAACGAACTTGCGAGTCACGACGATGCGGCCGCTCGGCAGCTGCAACGCGCCGAGCGTGGGTACGTGGACCAGCAGCGGGCCGCGCGTGGTCATACCCGTGCCTTTCCGCGCAACCTGGCGCCAAGCGCACTCGAGAACAGGCGCACCGCGAACGGCAAGCCCTCGAGCAAGTAGCGCCGCGCCAAGCGCCGGGGCTCCTGAACCAGGCGATGCAACCACTCCAGCCCCAAGCTTTGCATCCAGCGCGGCGCGCGTTGCACCTGGCCGCACACGAAGCTGAAGCTGATGCCGACGCCTAGCCACCAAGTCGCCGGAAACTCGTGGCGCAAGTGTTCGATCAGGCGTTCCTGTTTGGGAGAGCCCAACGCTACCCACACCAGCTCGGGTCGTGCTTGCTGCAACGCGCTGCGCAGTTGTTGCATGCGGGCGGGATCGCGCTCGAAGCCAACCTCAGGGCATTCGCATCCGACCACTTCCAATCCCGGATACTGGGCCTGCAACTTGTCCGCGGCCGCGCGCGCCGTTCCCGGATCGCCGCCCAGAAAAAACACGCGCCGACCTTGGCGCGCGAGGGCCTGATTGAGGCTGAAGATCAAGTTCGATCCGGCCACGCGTTCGGGTAAGGGTGTTCCTTGCAATCGCGAAGCCCAAATCAAGGGCATGCCATCGGCCACGACCCACTGAGCGTTGGCGCACAAGTCGCGGAAGTCCCGGCCGCCCGACAAGCGCCGCAAGTGGTCGAGATTGGGCGTGACCACCCAGCCGCCGCGGCCCGCCGAGAGTTCGGAAACGATCGCCGACACCAGACCCGCCTCGGTGATCGAATCGATGGCGATGCCCATCAGGTTCACCCGCGGCGGGCGCGCGCCGGCGGCCGCGACTGGCTCCTCTGCAAGCGGCTTTGACCAGGCGTTCATCCGCGTACTTTGGCCGGTTCCAGGCGCTTCGCCAAGGGCGTTGGCACCGCGCTGGTTTGCTCCAGCTCATCTCCGCGAAACAAGAGCGCCAATTTGCGCGCTTCCAGGCGCGAGTCGTGCTGCCGCGCCACCAGATCGTGTCCGGCACTGCCCAGGGCGTGCAGCGCAGCATCGGAAGCCAGCAGCATCTCGCGCAGCGCCACGGTCAGCGCCTCGACACTCGCCGCCGGCACCAGCCAGCCAGTTTGCCCGTGAAGCACGATTTCCGGAATGCCGGCCACATAGGTGCTGATCACGGGCCGGCGCAAAGCCAGCGACTCCATGAACACCACGGGCAAGCCTTCTTCGTAGCTAGCGAGCACCATGGCGCGCGAGCGCAAGATGGCTTGCTTGACCTCGTGCGATCCCTTCCAGCCGGCGATGAACACGTGCCGTTCCAGACCCAATGCGCGGATG
>JAKFYL010000202.1 GCA_021730845.1 Planctomycetota bacterium
GGGGGAGCTGCGCCGGCTGCCAGCTCGCAGATTTATCAATTCGCGCCGGCGCAGCTCCCCCAGGGCAATCCCTTCAACAACTCCTACACCGAGAACATCGACTTCGGCGACGTCGACCTCGATGGCGACATCGATGCGGTCTGCGCCGATGGCGGGGACTGCTGCAATGACCAAAACCGAATTTGGATCAATCTGGGTTTCGCCCAGGCCGGGACGGTGGGCTTTTTCGCCGACCTCACCGCCCAGCAGTTCCCGGCCGTGCTCGACACCAGCCGCGACATGGATTTCGTCGATTACGACGGCGATGGCGATCTGGACCTAGGAATTTCCAACGTTTCTCTAATCACCAATCAGCCCAATCGCTTCTGGACCAACATGGGCGGGCTGCAGGGGGGCACGCTTGGATTTTTCCAGGACCAAACCGCCACGCGCTGGCTCGAGTTGGGGCTCAACAATGGCTCGACTCAGTGCTCCTCCATCGCGCCGTCGCAAGTCTTGCCAGGCGGAGGTTTCATCGACCACTCCTGTGACAGTGTCTACGGCGATCTCGACAACGATGGCGACATGGACCTATTCCATTCGTCCACTGGCGCGAATTTCGTTGGAACCACCCCTAGCCGAATGTTCCTCAACGACGGTCAAGGGCAGTTCCGAGAGTACAACCCACCGTGTTTCCAACTTGTGGGGGTAGCCATTCTCAACGGCAGCCCCGCGCTGTGGGCCCAGGGTGTGCACCAGCACGGAACCCAGAACGCCAATGGGGGGTTCGCGGACATTGCCAACACGCCCCTGGGAATCGAACTCGGCGACATCGACGCCGACTTCGACCTCGACATCTTGCAAGGATCTCGCAGTAACCCGCCACCCCGACTCTTTCGCAATATGCGCGCCGAACTGGGCGTGCTGGTGTGGCGCGACCGAACCTACGCGCAACTGCAGTCGATCCCCATGGGAACAAACAACTATGAACAAGAATGGGGCGACGTAGATCGCGACGGCGACATAGATACGCTGGGGGTCAACTGGATACCCCCGTTCGAGGACGCTGTGCAGGCGAACGATGGTGCGGGAGTCTATGGATTGAACGCCGCGCTCGCCGGATCCGCATCCGACGACAATGACGGGGAGTTCCTCGACTACGACGGCGATGGCGACATGGACCTCATGATCGCCAATTTCAGCGGCCAGGAACGGCTCTATGACGGCAACAGCACAGGTGCCTTCCAACACGTCACCGCAAGTAAGCTTCCCCCCGACAACTCGCTGACGTTGGCCGTTGAGTCCGCTGACATCGATGGCGATGGTGACTACGACGTGATCGCGGCTAACAGCAACGGACAGGCCAACGCACTGCTGCTCAACGTGGGGCAAGTCGCCGATACCAACGCCGCACTATTGCCGCACCTCGAGCAAGCACCTAACCGTGTGTCCTCGAGCGTGCCCACGATCGTGCGCGTACAGATCTACGACAACGTGTCGTGGGACGTCTTGCGCTACAACACGACCTCGCTCGAATGGCAGTTGAACGGCGGCGCGTTCACCAGTGCGCCGATGACCTTTGCCGGCGGCCAACTGTTCCGGGGAGAGATCCCTGGCACGCTGGTGGGCACCGTCGGCTACCGCGTTTCGACTGTGGACGAGCACGGAAACATGGGGTCTTCCGTCACGTTGACATATGTTTCAAGCAGCGCACCCTGCACCGGTTCCGTTGCGAACTTCTGCACAGGAAAAGTCTCCTCCCTCTTCTGCTTGCCCAGCATCGCCGGCACGGGTGCCCCAAGTCTAGCGACTCCGAACGCGTTCTTGGCGAGAGCGAGCCAAGTGAACGGCGGGCAGAATGGGTTGATGTACTTTGGCACCACTGGACCGAACAATGCTCCGTTTTTCGGTGGCGTGTTGTGTGTCTTGGCTCCGCTGTACCGATTGAACGTCAAGCACGTGGCCGGCACGCAAGGCACTTGCACGGGAATGACGGCCTACTCGCTGGCCGAGTTCTTGGCCCATCCCCAGGGCGGCCCTCAGCTGCTTGTCGGACAGGCTGTCTTCGCGCAGTTCTGGTTCCGCGACCCGCTTGATGCGCAAACCGTGGGGCTTTCCAATGGGCTGCAATTCGTGATTTGTCCCTGATCGAGGCTGGCCGCGTGGCTCATGAGCCCTTTGGCGTCAGCGCTGGAATCCGATCTGGGAGTTGACACTTGGCTGCGCTAGCCTTTTGGCTGGCCCTATGACCGCAGAAATCCACCACCTTTCCGCTGCCGAACGCCTGGTCGCCCACCGGGGCTGGGCGCGGCGCTATCCGGAAAACACGCTCTCCAGCGTGCGCGGCGCGCTCGAAGCCGGGGCGCGGGCCGTGGAGATCGACGTGCAGCTCACGCGCGACTTGGTTCCGTTCCTGTTCCACGACCGCACGCTGGCTCGCTTGTGCGGCGTCCCCGGATCCATGGCCGAGCGCACCAGCGCCGAGATCGCGCGCTTGTTTGCCAGTGAGACTGCGCGACTGGGCCCGCGTTTCGCGGCGGAGCCTTTGGCCAGTTTGGATTCGTTCGTCGAGCTGCTGGGCGATTGGCCCGGTGTGCTGGCTTTTGTCGAACTCAAGCGCGTCTCGCTCGAGGCTTTCGGCCGGGAGCGCGTGCTCGAGGCGGTCCTGCCGCGGCTGGCGCCACTGACCGGCCGCGCGGCGCTCATTTCCTTCGATCTCGAGGTGCTGCAGCTCGCGCGTTCCCGCTCGCTTTGGCCCCTGGGACCCGTGTTCGACGCGTGGGGATTGGCCGAGCGCGCGGCCGCCAGCGAACTGGGCAGCGAATTCGTTTTCTGCGACCTCGATGGACTCGGCGCGGCGCGCACCATCGACTTGCCCGGCAGCGAAGTCATCGTCTACGAAGTGGCCGAGGCCGAAATGGCGCGTCAATTGTTCGCGCGCGGGGCCAGCCGCGTCGAAACGTTCGACATCGGCCCCATGCTCGCTCAACTTGCAGCCGAAGAGCGTCCGAAAGGCGCTTAGCGTGACCACACCCCAGTTCGACGTCTTGGTGCTCGGCGGCGGAATCCACGGCGTCGGCGTGCTGCAAGCCGCCGCTGCGGCGGGCTACTCGGCTTGCTTGCTGGAGCAACGCAGTTTGGCCGCTGGGACTTCCAGCCGCTCCAGCAAATTGATCCACGGGGGCCTGCGCTACTTGGAGAACTTGCAGGTGGCGCTGGTGCGGGAGTCGCTGCGCGAACGGCAGATTCTCTTGCGCATCGCTCCGGGGCTGGTGCATTGGCTCCCATTCACGGTCCCCATCTACCGCCGCACACTGCGCCGGCCGCTCAAAGTGCGCGCGGGACTGACGCTGTACTCGGCCTTGGCCGCCGGGTGCGAGCACAGCTCCTGGTCGGTGGTCGCGCGCAAGGATTGGGAGCAACTCGACGGGCTCAAGACCGAAGGGCTGCAGGCCGTGTATCGCTACTTCGACGCGCAAACCGACGACGCGGCCCTGGTGCGGGCCGTGGCGCGATCCGCGCAAGCGCTTGGCGCGCGCATCGAGTGCCCGTGCGAGTTCCAGCAGGCTAGGCGCGCGGACCAGGGTTGGAACGTGACCGCAGTGCTCGCGGGCAAGTCCTGCAACTTCCACGCGCGAACGCTCGTCAACGCCGCCGGGCCGTGGGCAGCGCTAGTGCAGCAAAAGATCCACGGCGCGCCTGAGTCGGTGCCGATGGAATTGGTGCAGGGGGCGCACATCGAACTGGACGGCGCGCTGCAGCACGGCGCCTACTACGCCGAGGCTCCCGCCGATCGCCGCGCGGTATTCGTCTTGCCTTGGAAGGGGCGTACGCTGGTCGGCACTACGGAACACGCCTACCAGGGCGACCCAGCCGCAGTGGCGCCGCTGGCGGAGGAAGTGCGCTACTTGCAGGACACCTTCGCCGGGCTGTTCCCCAGTCGATCGACCGCGGTGCTGGACGCTTGGGCCGGGCTGCGCGTCTTGCCGGCCGGCGCCAAACGCGCCTTTTCGCGGCCGCGCGAAGCCGTGTTCCAGACCGACCACACACAACGCCCGAGCTTGGTTTCCATGTACGGCGGCAAGCTCACGGGCTACCGCGCCAGCGCGCTCAAGGTCATGGAACTGCTGCGACCGTCGCTAGGGCCTGGCAGTCGGGACTTGCAGACGGACGAGATCCCGCTCGAGCCGGAAGATCGCTAACGCCAGTTGGCGCTAGAACGGCAACAAGGTGCCCTCGCTGGCGGTGCGCTGGGCGTACAGCTCACACAAGCGTTTGGTCACGGGACCGGCGCACGCCTGTCCGATCGGGCGGCCGTCGCAATGCGTCACCGGGGTCAACTCCCCCATCGTGCCGGTGGTGAACATCTCATCGGCGGCGTACACCTCCGACAAGGACACGTTGCGCACCTCCAGCGGCAACTCGGCTTCGCGCGCAAGTTCGAGCACCACGTCGCGCGTGATGCCCGGCAAGCAGGCGTCGGCCGTGGGCGTGATCAGCACGCCCTTGCGCACCAAGAACACGTTGGTTGCATTGGTTTCGGCCAAGTAACCCGCCAGGTCCAGCATCAGCGCGTCGTCGACACCGGCGACATTGGCCTCGATCTTGGCCAAGATATTGTTGATCAGGTTGTTGTGGTGGATCTTGGAGTCGATGCACTGCGAGGAATTGCGACGCCAAGAAGACGTGATCAAGCGGATGCTGCGCGCGTCGTAGACCGGAGCTTTCCATTCGGCCAAAACGATCAAGCATGGACCGCTCTGGTTGAAGGCTGGGCTCATTCCGCTGGTGACTTTTTCCCCGCGAGTCAGGGTCAAGCGCACGTGCACCCCGTCGCGCATGCGGTTTTTCTCGAGCGTCGCCAGCACGCTGCGGCGCACGCTTTCGCGCGTGGGGATTTGTGCGAAGGCCAGCGCCTTGGCCGAAGCCTCCAAACGATCCAAATGCGCTTCGAATTGAAAAATGCGGCCCTGGTACACGCGCAGCCCTTCCCAAACGGCGTCGCCGCCCTGCACCGAGCTGTCGAAGACGGAGACCTTGGCTTCGCTGCGCGGAACGAGCCCGTGGCCGACCCACACCCACAGGTTGGCGTTGCGCGGATCGGGCAGCGCGGGGCTCACGAGGCGCTCCCTTCGCTGACTTGAAGCCTGGGCCCTGCTCGGATGGCGCGCGGGCGCAGCATGGCGTAGTGCGGCATGCATTGCGCGAGGAGGGGCTGCAGCTGCTCGGGAAACGGCTCGATCTTTTTTTGAAACGGCACAAAACCGGTGGAACGATGCACTTGGTGGTACCAAAACGGCGCCCACACGCCGTCCTCGGGACGCCCGCCGGATTCCCAGGCCAGCATGCGCGCGTCGAACGCAATTCCCAGGCGCTGACACAGGTCGCGCAACACGCTTTCGGGGTCGGTCAGCAGTTCCTCGGCATCGAGCACCGGCGCGGGCTTGCCGAGTTGCACCAGCTCGGCATACAGCTCCGATTGCAGCGCTAGGCCCGTGTCCGACAACTTGGCATCGGGAATCTGCTGGACCAGCGAGGGCAACATCTCGCGCGGGTCGCGCACGAGCAGCACGTTGTGCGTTTGGCGCAGAAAATCGCGCTTCAAGCCACGCAGGTGGTGGGCCATCATCTTGAAGAACAAGACCGGGCGATCCGCGGGACCGAGCACCTGTTCCCGCACCACTTTCTCGCCGTCGTTTTCTTGGCTGGCCAGCACCGTTTCGCGGCCGGGGTGATCCGCGCCCGAGTGCGCCAAGTAGTGCGCGTACAAGGGTTCGTCGACGACCCGCGTGTCGGGACGCTGAGCGAAGGCGTACATGAGCGCAGTGGAAACGTTGCGAGGCCCGGACCACAGACAAATCCGCGTCGTCACCATGGGAGTATTCCGCGCGCAAGCGTGCCGAAGTAGGAATCGAGAGCGGGCGCCGGCGGCACCGCCATGTGCAAGTCACGATAGGCTAGTCGACCGGGCGCAAGGCCACATCGCCATTGAGGATCAATTGGCAACCCAGGCGCGCACCCGGAACGTCGGTGCACATCTCCAAGGTCTCGCTTTCCTCGCTGGTGATTGGATTCAAAGACTCCGCGCCTTTCTCGACCACCAAGCGGCAGGTGCCGCAGCTGCCGACCGTGCAGCCGAAGTCTTGGGGCACCTCGGTGTGCTTCTGGCAAAAATCCAGGTAGCTGGTTCCAGGGGCGACTTCGTAGGTCTTGGAGGTGGGCAGGAAGGTGAGCTTGGCCATGGCAGCCCCACACTCTAGGCTGACTTCTAGGATGCGCAAGCTAGGACCGCAGAGTCCGCGCGCCGCGCAGCCGTCCATGCCCGAATCTTGCGATAGCATTCACGGAACCTTCCCCGGTCGCCACAAGGGCTACGCCAGCCAGGCCCAAGTGTGGCTGATTCGGCACGGAGAAGTGGATCCGGCCTGGCAGGGCAAGGCCTACGGCGCCTTGGACGTGCCACTTTCTGCCCATGGCCGCGCGGAGACCAGCAGCGTTGCGCGCCGATTCCAGGCTACCCGCCCTGTGCACGTGGTGGCTTCGCCCTTGGTGCGGGCCCGCACGCTTGGCGCGCTCCTGGCCGCGGATGCGGGACTGGAGTTGTGCATCGAGCCGGGATTGAAGGAAATCGAGCGCGGCGCGTGGCAAGGCCTGGACACCGCGGAGTTGTTCGCGCGCTACGAAAAGCAGGTGGCGGGTTTCTACGGCGATCCCTGGAGTTTCCGGCAACACGGCGGGGAAACCGACTCGGACCTGCTCGCACGCGCCTGGCCGGCTTTCGAGCGCGCACTCGTCACTCACGGGCGACCTGGAGCGACTATCTTGCTAGCGGCCCACTACAACGTGATTCGCGTGCTGGTGGCGCGCGCACTGGGCATTGCTCCCACGCGCTCGTTCGGATTGCGCATCGATCCGCTGGGAGCCGTGCTCTTGAGCGATGGTCCCAAGGGCCTGGAATTAGCCGCGGCCAATGTGAAAGGACCGCCGGAGACGAGCACGCGTTCCGGCGCTGCCCGCTAGCCCTAACCGCCGAGCAGGCGCTTGAAAAAACCGGGGCGAGGCGGACTCGGTGCGCGGCCAGGAGGAGGCGCCGCAGGCGGACCAGGTTGCGACGGTGGCCCCAATTCCGGTGCGCGTCCGGTGCGTTCGGCGATGATGCGCGCGTAGGCTCGCTCCAGCGCCTCGCCGACGTCGCCGACGCCGGCTAGCTGCGCCGCGTCGATCTGCGGTGTGTGCACGGGTTTGGGTGTGGGATTGACGGCCAATGCAGTCAACGCGCACGGCAGGCCTGTCTCTTCGGCCGCTTGCAGCGCCAAACCTGCCAAAGCGGGACCATCGAACGCGTGCACGATGTCGACCGGCGTCTCCGCGAGCCAGGCCAAGACTGCGTCCGCCAGCGCGCGCGACTGCGCCAGCGCCAGAGCGTCGAGAGCCGGATCGGACGGCCAGGCTAGGCTGCGCAATTCCAGCCCCTGCGCGCGCCAAAGACGCGGCGCAGCAGCCGGCCGAGCGGGGTCACACTCTATGCACAGCACGTGAACTCGGTGTCCGCGTGCACCCAGCGCAGCCGCCCAAACATTCGGGTCGAAGCTCGCCGTAGGAGCCAAAGGCCACGCGTGCAGCACGAATCCGACGTCCAGCCCAAGGCCGCTGACTTCCGCTCCTCGCACGTTCATGGTCCTTGGGTTCCTTGCGGCAACGGCTGAAAGGCGCGGTTGATTTCCACTGCCGGCTGCTCCGCGTTTCCTAGCGTGTGGAAACGATCCGAGCGCTGCAAGACGCTGCGCAAGGCCTCGCAAGCTTGCTCGTGGGTGCGGATCATGGCGCGCATGCGCTCGGCCAGCTGTAGGTCGCCCTCCTGGGCGATCAGATGGCCGAGGTTGTGGGACTTGGTGCGGTCGTGCAAGACGTTGTGCCAGGTTGGTCCATTCCCCAAACGCGCCGGTTCACAGCCGATCCAAGACGTTGCGAGCAATTTGGTCTTGGCCGCATCCGGCCGAACCGATTCGAAGCACCAGCTCGCATTCATGGCGACCCAACCGGCCTGAAAGCCATGGCTGGCAAAAGCGTACTCGCGCACGGCGGCTGACGCATCGGTCAGGAGCGGAAGCAGGGAAAATCCCTGCATGGCGGGCGGCCGCGGAAGGTCCTCCAGTTCCAGCAACGTGGGCGCCAAATCGACCAGACTCACCAGCGCGGAGCGGCTCGCGCCCGCCTGATACGAAACTCCCGCGCGCGGCCGGATCGCGAGCGGCACGTGCAAATCCGGGTCGCACAGGCGGCCATGGCTGGCGATCAATCCCGACTCGCCTAGCGACATACCGTGCGTGCCGACCACTGCGATCGTGGTGCGCTCGTCTCTGCCATCCGACAACGCCAGCGCGAGGAAGCGCTCGAGTTCGCCGTCGAACTTGCGAATGGCGCCGTCGTAGGTGGCTTCGATCTCGCCCAGGCTCTGCATGGCTCCCGTCCAGCGCGATTTGGGCACGGCGAAGAAGACTTCGCTGGAATCCGAAATGGGCGGCACTGCGTCCCACTCCTCGCGCGCGGCGAAGAACTCGTTCCAAATCGGGTCGGGCTTGGCGAACGCCCGCTCCAGATCGCTGATGTGCAGCACTGCAAACCAGTCTTGGCGGCGCCCCAGGGACGCAATCCACTGCTCGAGCTGCGGCGCGAGCTCTTGCATGCCATGGCGCTCGTTCCAACCCTCGCGTTGGGGCACGACGTAGCGCTGAAACCCCGCCTCGAAGCCCGCCAGTTTGGAAAGCGTCGGATCGTCGACGAAGGCCGCCGTTGCATAGCCGGCGCGCAGGAACTCTTGGGCGATGCGCGGTGCGTCCTTGGGGATGTTCCACAGCAAGGACGGCCGCGCTTGGAAACCCGAGGGGATGTAGCGCTTGGCAATCATCGGGTCGCAACCGGTCAGCAGCGAGACACAGGCGGCCAGGGCGAACGGCGCCGAGCTGAAAGTCTGGCTGAAACTCACGCTGGAGCCCATCAGCCCGCACAGGAACGGCGCCGTGTCGCGGTCGTAGCCGCCGGTCAAGAGGTGGTCGGCGCGCAGGCCGTCGACCGCGATCAAGAGCACGCCGCGACCTTGACCCGAGCTGCGCCCGGTCTTGTGGCAAGACGCCGCGAGCAGCAGCAGGATTCCCCACAGTCCCACATGGACGCAAAGGCGTAGCAACGGCTGCGGCAAACGTACGGTCACCGCACCAGGATAGCCGCTCTGACAGAGCGCTGGCCAGGTCGCGGGCTGGTTTGCGGCTGGCGCCTGCTGAGGGCCGCGCTAAGGAATGGGCCCAAAAGGTGGATCGAGCGGCATCAAATCGCCGGCTTGCATCCATCCCCGCCCCTTGGACTCCGCATCGATCTTGATCCAGTCGAGCACGCGCTCGATGCCAAGCACCTGATCCCCGGCGCGCAGCTCGAACAATGAGGCTGCGTCCTTGCGCGGTTCGGAATGGACGGTCGCCGTCTTGGGAGCGCGCACGAACCACTCCTGCCCGTTGGGCTTCAGTTCGCGCGCGATGTACGGCACCAGCACCACAAGCGCCAAGGCAGCGCTCGCCACAGCCAAACGCCGCAGCCAAGCATCCTTGCGCCAGCTCCAAACTGCCGTGCAAACGCCGGCGAACAGGGCGAGCAACATGCTCGCGTAGCCGCTCTCCGCGGCAGTCACACTGGAAATCAGGCGCCCCAGAGTCGCGGTCACGTCGCTGCCTTGGGACTGATCCAGGCTCGCTTGGGTGCTGGCCAACGTCGCGTTGAAACGCGCGTCCGAGCGACGCGGAGCGAGCTTGAGGCAAGCGCGATACCAACCCAGAGCCTCCACCGGTCGGGCGCGGCGCACGGCCGCATTGCCCAAATTGAACAGGATGTCCGCGGGATCCACGCTTTGCTCGCTGCCTTGCGCGAGCACACTGCTCCACAGCGCGCTGGCCTTGGCGTAGTCTCCCGCTCGGTATGCGGAGCTTGCGCCGGCCAAGGTGTGCTGCGCGCCCTGTTGGGTGTTCTCGCCCGCCACGGCGGACGCTTGCTCAGGCGGCATCGGGCTGGGGACGGCCGCCGGCTGCAAGGCGGCAGCGCTTGACGCAAGCACCGAAACGAGCAACAGCACACGTCGACTCATGGGTTCAGAACCCCTCCCGCACGAGTGTCTTGGCGAGCTCGGCCAGCTCCGCTTGGCTGCCTGCTTGCACGGCGCCGGCCGCGCACACGTGGCTGGCGGCGTAGGCTGCGCGTTCGAGTGCTTCGACCGCCATGTCCAGTTGTCCGGCGCGTTCGCTGCTCAGGCGCGGCATCGGTTCCAGGCCGCCGCGGCGCTGCTCGGCGGACGCGGCCCAGGCCTTGGCGCTGCGGCCAACCCACAACTGCGCGGGTTCGCGCGTGCGGGCTCCAAGGAACTCGTGCAATCCGTCCAATCGGGCGCGCGCGTCCGCGGCGCTTTGGAGCGCGCGCGCCAACTCCTTGGGCGCGCGCCTGCGCCGGCGCTCGAGCGGGTGGTTTGGATCTGCGCGCCGGCGCGCGACGCCGCGCAGTGCCAAGTAGCAGACCGGAATCGTTGCGAAAGCCAGCGCGATCCAGCCGGGACCGGGCGCGCGCGTCGGCGAATGGGGGCGCGAAATGGAAACGATGTCCTCCAAGTCCGATTCGAAGCGCGCAGCTTCGCTGGAGGCTAGGCCCGTCGCGCCCTCCAGTGCGCGCACTCGTATGGGAATCGGCTGCGTCGTCACGGTGACGTAGGCTTCGGCGTCCGGGTCGAAGACCCCCATCGGCAAAGGCGGGATTTCGCGCAAGTTGCTGTCCAGCGGAGCCAAGTCGTATACGACCTTGCGCACGCCCGGTTGCTTGGTTTCCGTCGAGCCGTACAGGCGAAAACCGGCAAAGGCATCCAGTCGCGACGGGTCGGGCGGGCTGAAGAAGTCCAAATTGCCCGTCCCGGTCCACTCGACTTCGAAACGAATGGAGTCGCCCTGATCGACGTCGCGCGGCTGCGCGTCGGCCCGCGCGCTCAGCTGACCGATCGCTCCGCCGAAATCGATGGGTCGACCTTTCTCGGGCAGCGACAGGATCTCCAGGACCAATGGTTGCGCGCGCACGAAGTAGCTCTCGACCTTTTCCAGCGTGCCCGAGCTGAAAATGTCGTTGCTGCGCACCGCCCTGGCGAACTCGAAGAAGCTGGTGGGAATCTCCAGCTTTCCGGCGCGCGTGGCCACGTAGTTGCGCTGCAAGCGAAACATCAAGAAGCGCCGACCGCGAACGTCCTCGGTCGGCAATTGCTCGACTTCGAGGCGTTCCTCCAAGTTCAAGAACGCCACTTCGCGGCTGTTCTGAGCCACCTGGCTTTGGGTCTCGAGTTCGAGCACGCCGGGCAACTCGCCCCACCAGGACAGGATCAAGTTGCGGATGTTGATCTTGCTGGCCAGACCCTCGTCGTAGCCAAAGCGCAGCTCCAGCGAGAAGGGTTGTCCCTCCACCAGCTTGCGCGACGAAGGGCGCAGCTCGAAGGAACCCAGCTCTTCGCCGCGCAAATCGGCCACGACTTTGAGTTTGAGCTGGCTGGTGCGCGCAACTTGACCGTCCATCACCACCTCGAAAGGCGGAATGGTGTATTCGCCCTCGGCCAGCGGGGTCACGGACACCACCCACGCGTATTGCGAGGACGAATACACCCGGCCGTTGATGGTCGAAAACTGCTTGCGCTCCTGCGGACGTCCCAGGGGCCCAAATTGCAAGTTCTCGACCTTGGGCAACTGCGCGATCGATGCCTGCGCGGCGTCCTCGACACCGATCACGAGGCTGGTCGAGGCCCCCATCTTCACGACACCCGAACTCAAGTGGGCCGTGAGCCGGGCTTTGGCTTGCGGGCCAAGCGCCGCGGCTGGCGCCAAACGGGCGCCAAGCGTGAACAGGCAGGCGGCCAGCGCCACGGTCCAAAGCAAGCAGCGCACCATCACCAATCCTTTTCCACGTTCTTCTTGTGTTGCTTGCGCAGGGCGGCCCGCACGGCCTTGCCTTCGCGCTCGATTTCGGCCAATTGGTCGAGTAGTTGCAAAACTTCCTCCTTGGTCAAGGTGCGCTCCCCGGCGGGATCGACCGGACTGGGCTCTGCTTGGCTGCCCGGGTCCTGTTTTTGCTCGCCTTCGCTCCCCGCGGAATCCTCGGGCGGCTTGGGATCGCCTGGCTGCTCCTGCCCCGGATCGGAAGCGCTCGGATCGGGGGGCGGTTCTTGCTTGTCGGATGGGTTCGAGCCTTCGGAAGGCTGCTCGGGCTCTTGATCCCCTTGCTCGCTCGGCTGGTTCTTGTCCTGATCGCCCTGTTCCCCAGGCTTATGATCTTGGCTCTTGGAATCGCCGTCCTGGGGGTCTTGCTGGTCCTGACTTGGATCTTGGTTTTGTTGCTCTTGCTGCTGCTGCTCTTGTTGCTTGCGCAGTTGCTCGAGTTCCCGGATGCGCTTCTGGCACAGTTCGAGGTTGGCGCGCGTGTCCGCGTCGCGGTGATCTTGGCGCAGTCTGAACGCCAGTTCGCTGCGCGCACGATCGTACGCGTCCATGGCCACGGTGATCGGATCGGGACCAGGCGCAGCAGCTGGACCCGCGCCAGGCGGCGGCCCTGCGCTGGGGGGCGCTCCGGCTCCCGCAGCCGCGGAGATCTCGGGAATCTGCGCGCGCAAGCGTTCGGCCGCCAAAAGCAGGCCCGTCCCGGCGTTGTAACTTGCATCCAGGCGCAGATTGCCCGAGCCAGCCAGCGCGTGCGCCGCGCGAAAGGCAATCAGCGCGGGCTCGGTCGCTTCGAGCTTGTCCTGGGCCACGCCTAGATCGAAGTGCAGGCGCGCAGCCTTGATCTCGCCTTGCGGGTCGAGCGCAGAGCGTTCCTCCGTCAAACGCAAGGCCAGCGACGTGGCAAGTTCACTCGCTCGTTCCTTTTCGTCCGCGAGAACAGCGGCTTTCAAGCGCGCGATGCCGACGCCGACGTCTCCTACATAGGCGCTGGGAGCCGCTGCTTGGTCCGCAACGCTTGCCGGTGCCGGCGTCTGAGCCGGCGTGGCGGCCTGGACGGTCCACGCGCAGGCCAAGAGTCCCAGCGCGGGCAGACTCGCCGGCGTGCCTGTCACGCCCGGGGCGGGTGCTTGCTTGCGACGCGCGCGCTCGGAAATCGCCAGTTCCGCTAGCGCGCACACCACCGCAGCGAGCAGCGCCCATTGGTAGCGATCCTGGGGCACGTGCAATTCACCGGTCGTGCGCGCCACGCCTTCGAGCTTGGATATGCGTTTCTCGAACAACTCTTCCAAGGGGGCGGCCGAACTCTTGGCGGACAGGAACTCACCTCCCGTCGTGGTTGCGATCTTGGTAAGGCTGTCCGTACCCAGTGCGGAAACCACGTCCTGCCCGGCAGAATCGCGCAGGAAATTTTCGCGTCCATCGGCCTCAGCCAGCGGGATCTTGCCGCCTTCCGCGGTGGCCATGCCCACGACATACACGCGAATGCCTCGCTCCGCGGCGGTTTGAGCCACTTCCAGGCCCCGCCCCTGGAGATCCTCGCCGTCGGTGAGCAAGACGATGGCCTCGTGTGCGCCCGAACGCCCGTCGAACAGGGCCAGCGCGCGCTGCAAGGCAGCGCCCAGGTCCGTTCCGCCTTGCACGTTGTCCGCGGGAGTGACGGAATCGAGCAGCGCCCGCAGCGTGGTGCGGTCATGCGTGAGCGGCGCCACGTCGCGCGCATCGCCGGAAAACGCCACCAACGCCACGCGATCGCCTTTGAGTCGGTCGATCAAACCGGCGACTTCGCGTTTGGCGCGCGTCAAACGATCCGGCCGCAGATCGCGCACGAGCATGCTGCGCGAGGTGTCCAAGCACACGATCAAGTCCAGGCCGCGGCGCTGCACCTGGCGCGTGGTGAAGCCGCGCACCGGTCCGGCCAGCGCCAGCGCCAGCAGGGCGCACGCGGCCGCGGCCAGAAGCAGTCGCGTGCGCGCGCGCGCGGGCGCATAGCCTTGCACCAAGCGCGCTTGGTGCCTTTGTGACACGAGCAGCCCCAACGCCGTGCGCCGGCGCGCCAGGGCCCACCAGCCCAGTCCGAGCAGCAGCAGCGCGCCAACCAGGCACACCAGCCCCGAGGGCCGCAGCAAGTACATCTGGCCGGCGTGCTCGATATCCCCTGCGTTCACGGCAACCTCCGCGCCCAAGTCGAAAAGCTCACCCACGCCAGGGCATACAGGCATACCGCGCACAAGACCAACGGCGGGTACAAATCGAAGGTCTCGACGAAGCGTTGTTCCTTGCGCTCGGTGCGCTCTAGGCGCTCGATCTCGGCGTAGACTTGGTCCAGTTCCGCCAAGTCGCGGGCGCGGTAGAACTTGCCGCCGGTCTGTTCGGCGATCTGCACCAAATCCGTGGCGTCCAGCTCGCGCTTCGTGGGAACTTCCTTGCCGAACACATCGCGCATGTACACGTACTTTCCGGCCAGGATGGTGTACACGCGCACGCCATTTTCGAGCGCGAATTGCGCGGCGTCCAGCGGCAAGACATCGTCGACGTTGTTTTCGCCGTCGGTCAAGAGCACCACGACTTTGGACTTGGCAGTGCTGTCCGCCAGCAGCGACACCGACTTGGC
>JAKFYL010000370.1 GCA_021730845.1 Planctomycetota bacterium
GGTGCCAGGCTCGCGCTATGCGCACGAAGGTGCGCATAGCGCGAGCCTGGCACCAAAGGTGTGGGATTCGAGCCTGGCACCGTACCGCCAAAGCGCCGTACCGCCAAAGCGCCGTACCGCCAAAGCACCGTACCGCCAAAGCACCGTACCGCCAAAGCGCCGTACCGCCATACCACCGCGCCGTACCACCGCGCCGCGCCGCCACCACCGCTCCGCGTGGCTGCGTATTACAGATTGCGGATACGCTCTTCCCGGTCCGCGGCCAGCAGGGCCTCGAGCAGGGGCGTGAGCTTGCCGGCGAGGACTTGCTCGAGCGAGTAGTTCTCATTCAAGCGGTGGTCGGTCACTCGATTCTGAGGCCAATTGTAGGTGCGCACGCGCTCGTTGCGATCTCCGCTGCCCACCTGACTCTTGCGCCAGGCGGCACGTTCGGCGTGGCGCCTGGCTTGCTCGGCCTCGAGCAAGCGCGAGCGCAAGATGCGCATCGCGCGCGCCTTGTTCTTGTGTTGCGAGCGCTCGTCCATGCAAGTTACGACCATGCCGGTGGGCAAGTGCGTGAGTCGCACGGCGGATTCGGTCTTGTTGACGTGCTGACCGCCGGCCCCACCGGCGCGCATGGTGTCGATCCTGAGGTCGGACTCCTTGACTTCGAATTCGACCTCCTCGGCTTCCGGAAGCACGGCCACCGTGGCGGCCGAGGTATGCACGCGACCTTGGGCTTCGGTATCGGGCACGCGTTGCACCCGGTGGCCGCCAGATTCGTAGCGCAAGAGTCCCCAGGCGCCGTCGCCTTCGATGGCGAACACGACTTCCTTGAACCCTCCCACGGCCGAGGTTCCCAGGTCGAGCACCTCGATCTTGAAATGCTGGGAGTCGCAGAAGCGCTTGTAGATGTCGAACAAATCGCGCGCGAACAAACTGGCCTCGTCGCCGCCGGTGCCGGCGCGGATCTCCATGATCAGCTTGCGCCGGAAGTCGTCCGAGTCGCTGACCAAATCGGCGCGCATTTTCAGGTCCAGCGCGCTTTGTTCGGCGACCAGATCTTCCAAGTCCGCTTTGGCCAGCTCTTTCAGCTCGGGTTCGACGCTCGCGTCCGCCAGGAGTTCCTCGTTCTCCTTGCGTCGCGTCTGCAAGCTCTGCACGCGATCGAACAAGCGTGCCAGTTGCTCCAGCGAACCACGCTCCTTGAGCAGGGCCGGAAAGCGCTTGGCATCGGTGGCGACTTCGGGACGAGAAATCTCGTCGGTTAGTTCGTGGAAGCGCTGCGCGCGTTCCTTCAGCCTGGCGAGGATCGAGGGTGCGAATTCCATCGCGAAGAGAAAACGAGCACCGGCCCTTGCGCCGCGCCTGGAACCCGCGCCTGTGCGCCAGCCAGCACGACTCTAGGGCCGGTGAACGACCAGCTAGGTCTTGGCCGCCTTGGTCCCGTACTTCTTGAGGTACTTGTCGACACGGCCGGCCGAGTCGACGAACTTCTGCTTGCCCGTGTAGAACGGGTGGCATTGGCCGCAGATTTCGACGCGCAGTTCCTTGACCGTGGCGCGCGTCACGAAATTGTTGCCGCAACCGCAGTGGACTTTGCAGTCCATGTACTTGGGGTGGATGTTGGCTTTCATAGGGAATCCCTTGGCTGGCCCCTGCCCGCTGGGCGAGTGGTTCCAGGCACGAAGGGCGAAAAGGGTAGCCGCAAGCGGCTAGCCAAACAAGGGCAGTCCCGGTCCAATGGGCGCTCGGGAGGCCTTGATCCCGCGCGTGCGCCGGCCATTCCGGGCGGATGGGACGCCCCGGAGCCTCCACCCGCCAGCAGCTTCGTCGAAAAAAATCCCGTCGCGAGGCAAAGCGCTCTTCGTCGTGGCTAGGAACGCGACACCGGGGCGGCGGAAGCGGCCTTCCTGGCCGCTGAGCACGACCCGACAAGCGTGACGACGCCACGGTGAAAAATGCGCAGCCGCAGCGGGGTACTTTTTCAACGGGCTAGCAGATGGGATGAGAAGGCCGTCCTCCGTATGGGAAGCCTATTCTGGTTTCCCAATGGACGCGCCGTGAGGCGCTCAACGCACTCGAGGTGCAAGGAAGGAGGACGGCCTTCTCATCCCATCTGCTAGGGACCCTGAAGCGTTCCAGGGAATCCCAACCTGCCCAGCAAGCGCAGGGTGCGGGCGACAGGCAAACCCACCACGTTGTCGAACCCGCCTTCGGCCAATTGGGTCACGAAACGGTCCGCTCCGGCTTGGATGCCGTACCCGCCGGCCTTGTCCCGCCACTCCCCGCTGGCGACATAGTGTTCGATTTCGAGCGCCGAGATGGCGCGCATGCTGACCAGCGTGCGCTCGAAATCCGACTGACAGCAAAGATCGCTGACTCGCACCGCACACACTCCGGTGATCACCTCGTGCCTCGTACCGGACAGGATTTGCAGCATGTGCGCGGCAGCGGCGGCGTCCTCCGGCTTGCCTAGCAACCGATATCCACTTGCACTGGCCAGCGCCACGACCGTGTCTGCACCTAGGACCAGGTGCTCCGCGCGCGACTTGGCCACGGAGCGTGCCACGTGCAGCGCCTTGCGCTTGGCCAGTTCCACGGCGGCGAGTTCCGGGCTCGTGCCGGCAGGCACGATTTCGTCCACGCCGCTTGGAATGATTTCGAATTCCAGGCCGGCGGCTCGCAGTAGATCGCAGCGCCGCGGCGACCCGGAGGCTAGTACGAGGCGCATGGAAGCTGGTCGCGCGGCCAGCAAGTGTCTACTTGCGGCCGGACTTCTTGGGCTTGGACTTCTTGGCCGGCGGCTTGGACTTCTTGGCCGCGGCCTTGGCCTTTTGCTTGGCGGCTTCCTTGGCGGCTTCCTTGGCGGCTTCCTTGGCCTTCTGCTTGGCCTTTTCCGCGGCCAAGCGCTTGGCTTTTTGGGCCGCCAGCAAGGCTTCTTTCTTCTTCTGCTCGGCGAGCGCCTTGGCCTTGGCGCGCTCCTCCGCGATGCGCTTCTTCTCGTCCAGCTTGGCCTTCAAGGCGGCGGCCTTCTTGGCCTCCAGCTTGGCCTTGCGTTCGGCGTCGCGCGCTTTCTGGGCTGCTTCCGCCGCGGCGCGTTTGGCGGCGCGAGCGGCCTCGCGATGGCGTTTTTCGTCTTCCTTCTTCTGCAGAGCAGCCAGCCGGGCCGCGTCCTTGGCGCGTTGCTGCGCCATGCGCTCCTGCTGCAACTTCCACTCTTTGAAGACTTTCTTGCCGTGCTTGCAATCGTCGACCAGCACGCATTCGTGGCAGGCCGGTTTGCGCGCGTCACACCAACGCGAAGCAACCTCGCCCAGGCGCGTGGAAAAGTACAAGGGATCCATGCCGCTGGCCAGCGGCTCGATGGCGCTGCGCGCCTTCTTGATCGAACTGGTGCGCACGATGAGCCCCAGCCGATCCAAGACCCGAACCAGGCCAGGAGTCACGGGTAGCTCGTTCGGAACGGCTTGACGCATCAGCGAATGCACCAGCGCAGAACCGATCAGATCCAAGCGGAAAACGAACCGCTGCACGGCACTCGGATCGTCCTTGAGGAAGTCCAAGGACAGTCCGTGGCTGTATTGATAGACCTCCTGCAAGTAGGCGCAGGTCAAGCGCGCAGCAGCCAGGCCCTTGTTCCCCAGGTGGAAGTGCTTGGCCACCTCCTGAGGCTGGGACACACGCAGTTCGTTCCAGTCCGCGTACCCCTTGCGCAGGCCCTCGATGACCTTGATCGATTGCTCGCGCGAGAACTGACGCTGCAAAACTGCCGCCAGGCCTTGCTCCAAGAGGCTCAGGCCCTCGATTGGCTCAGGGATAGGCCACTGCAGCGTGACCTTACCTAGCAGCTTGGAAAGCTGATCCGACTTCTTGCTCAAGCCAAATCCCAGCTCACGTGGCCTTGGCTGCGCCGGGCGCCGCACTCTTCTTGGCGCGCTTTTGCGTGCGCTTGGCCGCCACCCGCACCTTGCGGCGTTCGACCTTGGCAGCAGTGCGCTGCGTCTTGATTTCCAGGCGTGCCGCACGCGTCTTGGTCACGCGCTTGCGTCCAGGGCGTGGCACCGACTTGGAGACCGGCAGCTTCAAGCCACTCTTGCGCAACAGGGAGGCGACGGTGTTGCTGCACGCCGCACCTTGGGCGAGCCAGTGCTGGCAGCGCTCCAAGTTGATCTTGACCTGCATGTCCTTGCGCGGAGCCGCGGGGTCGTAGAACCCCAGGACTTCCAAGGTATTGCCGTCGCGCGGGTCGCGGGAGTCGGCGGCGGCCAGGCGGTAGGCAGGCCGGTTCTTGCGCCCGATGCGTTTGAAACGAAGTACGACGGCCATAGGCAGCGAAAAGCGCGGGGTGGCGGGTAGGCGTGGAATGGATGCAGTCCGCGACCAAGGCGATTGCGGCCCTGGACGCCACGGACTAGGAAGGGGGTGAGAGTCTAGCGCTCGCCGCCGGCAAGTAAAGGACCGAACGCGAGCCCGCGGCCAGACCGCGGCCGGACCGCAAAACGGGGATGCTTTTGTCCACGCAGCCCCCAAGCCGCGCAGTTGAAGGCCGATGTACCGCCAAGCTGCACACCGGCCTCAGGGCTTTACCACCCTAAAGGTGCGCTCAGGGGCAAACCACGAATTCCAGGCCCCCCGAGAGCCCGACGGTCTGGGGCGCCAGCGGGTCTCGGAACCACACCTGGCTGTTCACCACGGTACCTGCAGTCAGGGCCGACCCGCCGCTGGGGTGGTTGAGATAGTCGGCCAAACTGCGGGTGATCGAACCTGTGCACAGACCCGATCCGCCGGAATTCTGCACCGGAAGTCGGTACAGGGGCGCGAGCACGCACAGCGTGCCGCCGAAGAAAGGCGCGCTGTTCTGCCCGGTGGTCCCAAAGAATACCAGGCCGTTCTTGTTGTCCTCCAGCGCCGAGCCGGTCACAGTGAATCCGCCGGGATTGCCCAAGCTGGGCGTACCCGCGGAACTCACGCTCGGGAAGCAGCCATTGGACGAAAACAGCGGCGTGCAATACGTGGTGCTGGGTGGGCAGTTGAAGATCGGGAAGCTGTCTTTGGGCGCGGCACCGATTTCCGTTACGAACGGCGAACTGGTGCCCGAAAACGGCGGGTTCGGCAAGAACCCACTCCAGATGAACAACTCTTGTTCGCCGGGGTCCATCGCGTCGTTGTCCCCGTTGTTGTCTCGCAAGCGGTGGTAGACGGGTGAAGAACTCGCGTTCAGTTCGCACACGTACAGCCAACCGCCTTGCGTCGAAAGTCCAATGACTTTTTCGAAGACCTCGGGCGCGCTGGTCGAGGAGCTGCCGTCGTAGAACGTAACGACCTCGCCAACGTCGTTGGCATCGCCGTCCAGGTTGGAGTCTTCGCAGCGGAAGATCAGGCCGTTGATGGGCTCGCCGAACACGTTGATGCCGAAAGTCGAAGTGGAAGAGGAATCGCACGCGGTATAGACCACGTCGGCTCCGGCTTCGTTTCGGCTAGTGACGTGGGCCAGCCAGCCGTTGCTGGGCGGCGTTACGGTGACGACCAAACTGCGCGGATTCGATCCGGCCACTGCCGCCGCGAAATCCGGGTTCATCGGCAGGGCCGGAGTTTCGCCGGTGGCATTGAGGAACACGATCGATTCCGTGGCGTCGGTCACGTCTCCGTCGCTGTTCTTGTCCTCGAAACGAAACAGCGTCGAATGGTCGAGCGTGTTGAACACCACCACGCCGTTGCCGGAGTTCGTCATGCGCGTGAAGGTACCAGTGCTGATGCCCACGCTTCCTGTACCGATGTCGATTGGATGCGTGCCGGTGACCATGACCACTTGCTCACCGGGATCGTTGGCGTCGAAGTCGCCGTTCGAATCGAAGCAGCGGAATACGCCGCGGAACGACTCACCGTCCGAGCTCCACCAGATGGCATTGTCGGGCGTGGCGGCGATCCCGTTGGCGCGCGAGGGACCGTCGAGCACGACGCTGTCGCGGAACGCACCGGCTTCGCCGATTTCGATCTGGCCACTGGCGTCGAGATCGCGGCCGCGGAACAGCCTGTCGATGCGATTGTCGATCCAGTAGGTCGAGGTCAGACCGGCCTCTTGACGGAAGACCACGTCGCGATTGCTGGTCAAGTTCTCGTCGTTGATGCCGTTGCTGTACAAGAGCCGTACCTCACCCGCCGAAGCGAAGAAGCCGTCGTTGTCCAGGTCGGTGAACAGGACCATCTGCACCTCGGTGAAGTTGGTCTGCATCATGACGATGTCGGCTAGCTGCGCCGTGGCCAGGTGCATGGAACTCGAAAGGGCCAAGGACAAACCGCAGCCCGCGGTCGTCAAGATCGGAGCAAGGAAAGTTGTGCGTCGCATGATGCTAGGTCGTGGCGGAGGGATGGGTCAAAAGCTGGAGGAAGGACCGGATCCAGAGCGCGGAATTCACAGTTGCTACTCGCGCCCTGCGGGAGAGCGCGAGCATACCCACTTGCGTCTGGGCCAGTCATCAAGTTCGGGCCAAGACCGCTTCAAGCCCGGCTCCAGGTACCGGTCGGCACAAACCGGGGCCACAGCCGGCCCAAGCCGGCCGTGCGTCACGCGCTGACGGGGCGGACTAGCCGCCCGCCGCGCCTTCTTTGGGCACTTCGCCGGGGGGCGCTTCCCCGGGGGGCGCTTCCCCGGAGGGTGCTGCGCTGGGGGGCGCAGCCGGAGCAGCGGCGCCGAATTCCAGGCTCACATGGCCCCCGAATTGGGATCGCTGTCCGACGACCATGGGCTTGTTGCCACCGATGGAGACTTCTTTGTTCACTTCTAGGGCAAAGGTCTCCTGGCCGGAGAACTTGAAACTGGCCGCGTGCTGCGCTTCCAGGTCCCACAACAGTTCGCCGGAGCCATCCAGCGTGTACGAAACGGTCGCGCTCAGCAATGTTCCAGCCTCGCGCTTTTCCTCCTTGGAGCGCGCGGTGTAGTACAGCTCGGTGCGGTCGGCTAGCTCGGAAAGCTTGAGCCGCACCTCCACCACAGCCATGCGCCTGGAGTGCGCCTCGCGGACCCCTTTGTACGTGCAGGTGGCAATCTCCACGCTCGGCTGACTGGACAAGAAGTCGGCGTAGTCTCCGCCCAGCCCCAGTTCCATGGCGCGTCCAAAGAGTGCGCCTGAGCGCGGAGTAAGCAAGACGTTGCCTCCCGGTGCGAGCACACTGCGAATGCGCTCGGGAGCCAGGTCCCACGTGGCGCCGATCTCGACCGGGCCGGCCGGCACCAAGGCGAGATAGTCCATGTCTGCATCCAAGTCCATCAAGTAGGACTCCTCGCAGTCGTTGACTTCGAAGTGGCGTCCCCAACCCTGTTCGGATGGAACCCACGTAAATCGAACGTTGCGCTCGAGAATGCCTTCCTTGCTCTTTTGCACGAACGGGCTGTCGGAAACGTTTTGCTCGGAAGCCTTGGTCTTGGTGTCCCGACTCGCGTCGAGCCGTCCCCTGTTAGTTGCTTCCTGGAACGTGCGCAGCAACCGAGTCGGTCGGCCATCGGCGACTTCCTCGTAACGATCCAACACGCGCGTGGTTTGCTCCGTGGTAACCCAGCCGCCAGTCGTGTCCGGAATGTAGGCTCCGTCACGCGTCATTCCCATCGAGAGCACTTGGAGCTCATGCTTGACGTTGAGCGTCTTGACCAATTGCGTCCCGGCGGGAACCTGCAGGCGCAAGGTATCACCCGCCTTGCCGGCGCTGGCCGCGACCGGGACGAACACGAAACCTGCGAGAAACAACGGTACTAGGCCCATCACTCCACCACCTTCTTATCGTCTTTGTAGTCGCCGGAAAGCTTCTCGTTGACCGCACCGTCTTCGGTCCAATACGTCCAGGGACCATGCTTGCGGCCGAGGACGTAGTCCCCTTCCCAAGACTTCTGGCCGGAGGCATACCACCCTCGCGAGCGACCGTTGAGCCCGCCCGTGTCGGTGTGCAAGCGCTCGTTCTTCTTTTGTCCGTTGTCGTAGAAGTCGACCCAGGGCCCGACAGTCTGCCCGGCCTTGTATTCGCCTTTGGCCGAGACCTGACCGTTTTGGTGCCAACGCAGCCAAGGCCCGGTTTCGCGCCCCTGGTCCCAAGCACCCTCGAATTCCTTTTGCCCGGATTCGTAGTAGCGCGTCCAAACGCCGGTTTGTCCTCCGAACTGGTATTCACCCTCGGAACGCAGGCGGCCGCTGGGGTAGTAACTCTTCCACGGACCCACGCGCAGGCCCATCTCGATCTTTCCGGTTTCGCTCAAGGACCCGTTGGCATGCCAATCGCTTGAGATGCCGTCCTCCAAATCGCGCACGTAGTTGCGCTCGCGCCAGACGCGGCCATCCTTGTGGTAGTCGATCCAAAGTCCTATTCGCTGGCCTTGCTCATAGCTCCCGACGCCGGCCAAACCGCCGTCGCTGCGCCAGAATTTCCACGCGCCGTGGCGCTTGCCGTCCATGTACTCGCCGATGGACTCCGTGATTCCATTGGGATGCCAATCGCGCCAGGGCCCCGTTTGTTTGCCGTTCAGGTATTGGCCCTGGCTGCGCAGGCCTCCGCTGGCAAACCACTGGCTCCACAATCCTTCGCGACGGTAGTTGGACAAGCGCCCTTGCGTGGCGCGCGGCCCCTGTTCGAAATAGAAGGACCACACGCCGTCGCGGCGTCCGTTGCGCACCGGCCCCTTGGATGCCAGTACGCCCGAGGGATGCAACAACGTCAGCAGACCCTCGTCCGCCGGATCCTCCAAGATGGGCAACGCCCCCACCAGCTTGCTGGTCGACTCCTGAGTCTCGGCCAGGACTTTCGGGTCTGGCAGGCGTGCCTCCGGAGCTGAGGCGACTTGACCCGGAGCGGAGGCGACTTGACCCGGAGCGGTTGCAGCTTGGCCGGCGGTCAGCGCGTTCGCAGTACTCGAAAACGAGAGCGCCAACCAGGCGGCCAGCCCGAGCGCACTCCCACGGAACATCCAACGACTCACATGCATCATGAAATAGTAGCACCGCCGAGGGCGGATGCGCCAAGTGACCAGGGTCAAGGGCACTCTTTACTGCACGTCTAGCACCAGCGTCATGATCTTCCACTGCCCGTCGCTGTGGAGAAAAATCATCGAGTCCAATCCGTGCCAGATTTCGCTTTCCTGCCCGTCAAGGTAGCTCATCACGAATGGCGAACGCACATGCGCGCGTTCTCCCGCAACCCAGATGTCAGGCGCTGAACCGCGCACTTGCATCGGCCGGGCCGACTGAGGCTGCACGCGCGCGGAGGCCAAGAATTCCTCGAGTCGCTCCATGACCACGCGCGGAGCTTCGCCTCGGCTACCTGGGGAAAACGTGATCACGCGCGCGTCGGGCCAAAAGTGGCTGGAAAACTGATCCCAGTTGCGCGTGCTCATGTTGGCGTAGAACTGACTCAGTTTCTCCGCGATGGCCGCCTGGGCAGCTCGATCTACTTCTTTGTCCGAAGGTCCAAACGGCTCGCTCGCCGCGCCTCCGGTCGCAGTTGTTTCGCCTGCCGGTAGAGGTGCACCAACCTCGTCGGCTGCCTGGTTCGCCACGTCATTGGAAGTTGCAGGAACCGCTTCCTTCGCGGTCGTTGCGGACGGCTGCACAACCGTGCTGCTGGCTTGTGCTTGGGATTCGACGTGCACGGCCGGTTGAAGCACGTCGGTAGCCGGTGCGTCCGCGTCAACTGCAGGCTGCGACTGCGGCGCGGCGGCCACAGTCACAGGCACCTGGGTCGAAGGTGCCGACTCCGCGGGTGCTGGCGGCGGAGCGGGAGGCAGCACCAGCACCACTCCATCGCCGTTCGGGGAAGCCAACCCCGCTTCGATGCTCCCGTTCCTGGGTTCGGGGTCGGGCAACACGCCGCCCGGGAAGCTGGGAGGCGCCGGCTCGACGTGTGCCGTCGGTCCTTGTTCGGACCCCAGGGCCACACCGGGACCCGGCACCGTCGGTGCGGTGACACGCAGCCGTGGTTCGGGTCGCCGCAGCGGATTCTTGATTGGACTGCCGGCCGCGCATGCGGTGCCTAGCAGCAGCAAGCCAAGCCCGAACATGGAGGCGCGCGCAAGCGTCATGGTCCGACTCGCTTGTCGTTTTCGTATTGACCCGACCATTGTTCGTTCACCGTTCCATCCGTTTTCCAGTATTGCCACGGGCCAGTTCGCTGTCCCGCGAGCATGCTCCCCTTAGAGAGCATTTGACCGGATTCATTCCAAGATATGCACAAACCCTCGAGTTTGCCTGCCGCGAACGTCTGCAGCGTCTTGCGTCCGCCCGAGGGCCAGTATTCGATGCGCTCGCCTTGCGGCTTGCCGGCCACGTAGTGCGCCTCATCGAGCAGCCGCTCCTGGTCGTCAAAATCCTGAGCCTTGCCCGTAAGCAGACCATTTTCGAAATGTTGCTCGCGCTGGAGCTTCCCATTGGGGTGCCAGATGCGCCACGAGCCGTGCTCGCGGTCTTGGGCGTAGCCGCCTTCGGCCAGAAGCAGTCCTTGAGGGTCGAACTTCTTCCAGGTTCCGGAACGCAAGCCGCGCTCGTATTGACCTTCTTCGCCCACTTGGTCATTGGTGATCCAGCGCCGAAAAATGCCGTGGCGTTGCCCGCGATCGAAATAGCTCTCCTCTTTCGGGCCGCCCAACTCACCCCATTCGAAGTAGCGACCGTGCAGCACACCTTGCTGGTAGTTGGCTTCGATGTGCTTGAGCCCACTCTCGTAACGCGTGACGTACACGCCGTCCTTCTTCCCGTGGGCGTACGTTCCTTCCTCGTGGACTTCGCCGTTGCGGTACCACAACTTGAAGAAACCGTGGTTCTGGACTCCGTCGGCGTCGCGCAACACTTGGCGATACAAGCGCGGGGAGCCGCCGGGATAGTTTTCTCGAATCTCCTCCACCTTGGCGGCGGACGAGTCTGCCGTCGCGGACGCAGGACTGGGCGGCGCGCTGGCTTGGCTAACCGTACCTGGCGCAGCCGGCGCAGCCGGCGCAGTCGCTGTGGTCGCGCTAGCCTCGGGCGTTGGCGCGGCCCTCGTTTGGCTTGGAGGGGCGACTTCCACCGCTTTCTCAGCGGGGCGCTCGCAGGCCCAAAGCAAGCTAACCAGCGCCGCGGCCAAGGCGCAAGGCTGGGCACCCTTGGTTGGCCCGTGAGCAAGCGTTGAAATCAAGTGGAAACTGTCGGAGGACTGAAGGGAGGCGAAGAGCCTGGCTGACGCCGCACTTAGTCTAAGCAACCGCCCCAGCCCAAGCCCCTACGTTTCCAAGTTCGTGGCGTTGGCGCCCACTTTGGATCCTGGGCGCGGGACGCTGCCGCGCGCTTTCCGGGCCTCCGGCCGCGTCAGGCCAGGTCGGCCCGCAAGGCTTCCATCTGCCCAGGGGTCAGGACCGTCTCGTGTTCATAGGCCGGCAGATCACAACCCACTGCGCAAGGAATCCGGCCGCCCAAATCGAACTTGAGGTATTGCACCGACGACAGACGTCCGCGCCCGACTTGGCGCTCGTCGTAGCGCGAGCGCACACGTTCCAGCACAGGCTTCGCCTTGGCGCCCGGCGCACTTGCGCCCGTCTGCGCCTTGTGCACGCCGACGTAGACGTGGGCCGGAAGCTCGATCCACGCCTGGAGCAGTTCGGCTCGCAAAGCTTCGTCATCGATCTCGATCAACAACGTGGCACCTAGCTCGCCCTGGCCGCCCAGCAAGTCGTTGTACGTATCCAGCTCGTGTTGGATGTCGGCCTCCTTGACGATGCGCTCGGCGCGCACCATCTCCTGCACTTGGTAGCGCACCGTGTCTTGGTTCTCGAACAGGAACGTCAAGTGCGGGCCGACGTGAATGCGGCGCAGGGCCTTGACTGCCAAAACGCGCGCGCGGATGGCCGCGCGCTGCTCCTCGTAGGTCACGAAGTCGAGAATGGACTTGCGCTGGACAGGTTGCATGTAGAAGTCTCCCCTGGTTCGCATCTTAGGTCTCCGGCGGATCCTAGCCCAGCGCGAATGCCTACCACAGCCCCCCCAGCGAAGGCGCGCGCGGCTACGGCGAGCGCGCTGCGTACAGGGCCTCCAGCTCGCGCACCGTGGCCGGTGCGTGACCCGCATAGTGATTGTTGGCGTACACGAACACGTCTCGAACGCGCGCAGCGAGTTCCCGCAGCAACGCGGCCCAGCGCGCCAGGCGCGCGCTCTGGTCGAGCACCACGCGGTCGAAGCGCTCCGTGAGCGCGTCGATTTTGGCCCGATCGCCGATCAGTCGCGCGTACACGAAATCCGCTGTCACGAGGTCCCCGCCGGGCGCCAATGCGTGCCAATCCGCGGGATGCGGGAGATACGCCAGATCGACGAGCACCAAGGCCGCGCCGTGGGCGGCGAGCAAGGCGAGGATGCTGGGTTCGATCCAGTCCTTGTTGCGCAGTTCGACCGCATAGCGCCCCTTGGGCAAGCGTTCGAGGTACGTAGCCAGGCGGTCACGAAACTCGCTCGCGCCACGAAACGCCTTGCGGTTGAAATAGGGAAACTGCAGCACCAAGGGGCCGAGCTTGCCGCCCAGCTCGCCCATGGCCTCCAAGAATTTTTCGGTGTCCGCGCCGACGTGCTCCCAGCACAGGACGCGCGCACCGTCGGGCGTGGCGCCGCTGCCGGCGTGCACGATCGAGCGCGGAAACTTGGCCGACATCACGAAGGAAGCGCTCGTGCGCTCGCGCCACTGGCGCACCATGGCCCGGGATGGAACGCGGTAGTACGTGACATCCGCTTCGACCGTCGCAAACTGCTGTGCGTACAGGCCCAGTTGGTCGCGCGCCGCAGTACCGGCGGGATAGAAACTTCCCACCCAGGAGGCTTCCGACCAACTGGAAGTCCCCATGTGCAGCGCGGCGGCCATCGGCGAATCGCCCAGCGGGATCGAGGCGCCCCAGTTAGGGCAAGGTCAATTTGCCCAGCTTGTTCGCGCCGCTCTCGGTAAACCACACGGTGCCCGAAGGATCGACCACCAGCCCATCCTTGAGCCCGGAAAAGGGCGTCGGAATGGCGTGCATGGTGAACTGCAGGGTGCCTGGATCGAACATGGCGATGTAGCCCGTGCTGCGCGTGCCCAAGGCGATCTGTCCGGTGGGAGTTACGTCGATCGGCCCACCGGCCTCGTTGGGGAGGAGCGGCAGGTTGTATTCGAAGACTTCGCCCGTGGCGATCACGTAGCGTCCCAAGCGGCCACGATTCCACTGCGAGTAGTAAATGCTGCCGCGCGAGAACACGTCGAATGCCGGCCCGGCGCCCAGCGGCACTTGGATGTCCACCACCGGATTGTTCCAGGGCTTGCGACCCAACTTGTCCACGTTGAACTCGGTGAAATACAGCGTCTGATTGGCGGCGTCTTCGCTGCCTTGCACCACCCAACACGCGGGCGTGGGCATGCTCTCATGGGAGATCCACGTCAAGGCCACGGGATCGAACTGCGACAGTCGATTTTGCGCGTGATCGGTGACGAAAATGCGGTTCGAACGGCTGTACACCGGAATGGCCATGTTCGCGCCCGCGTACGGCGGCGCGAATGCCGCGTAAGCGCCGGTTTCGATGTCGTAACGCCCCAGACCGGCGTTGGAGTCGTACAAGCCCGTCCAGACCCGATCCAGGGGATCGATCCACAATCCGTCGGGAGTGCCGCCGCCGGTGGGATGCAGTCGAAATTGCAAGCTTTCCGGATGGAAGGATGTAAGCGAGTTCAAGAAGGGCTGGCTGAACCAAACCCGGCCGCTGGAATCGATGTCGATCTGGTCGGGAAAATTCGACGAAGGCACGACGTACTCCGTAAAGGTCGCGTCCGTGGGCGCGCTGGCCGCCGGAGCCGAGTGGATTTGGCGCAACGTTCCCGCGGAGTTCTCAAGGCGCGTCCAACGCCCTACGCCGCCGTCGGGAACTTCGACGCGCCAAGCCAGGTGCAACTGATTGCCGGCTGGTGTGGCCGCGGCGTGGTAGACCCAGTCCTTGTTCGCAGCCAGATCCGCGCTGGGCGGCTCGATGGCCACCAGCGGCAGCGGCAAATTGTTGCGCAGGCCTTCGAGCGTGGAACCATTCCACAGAACTTCGAAGGTGGTATCGAACAACGGGATACCTTGGTGCAGCACGCGGTAGTTCCACACTTCCCCCTGCTGCCAAGAAGACGTCGAGTCGAATACCAGATCCAGGCCTGCGTGGCCCAGGGCGGCGCTCGAACGAGCCAGCCAGGCGCTGACCGCCGGCTCGGACTTCTCGAGGGCGGGAGCCTTTTCTGCCGGCCACAGCACGAACGGCACCTGGCTCTGGCGCGTGTGCGCAAGAAACTTGGTTCCATCGAGCACGACTTCCAGCTTGACGCGCTGGCTGGCGCCCAAGACCCAAGCCTTGACCCGCGGCGGAATCGGGCGCGGCTCCTGGACAGCGACGTTCGACACGGCGCTGGACGCGAGGCAGACTAGGGTCAGGGCGGAAAGGAACGCGCGGCGGCTGCGTGAGGACATGCAAGACTCCATTCGTAGAGAACGCAGAAAACGTGCCAGCGCCTAGGGGCGCGGAATGCAGTCCCCACGCTACCACCGCGGCCCGGATGGAACCAGGTGTGCAGGTGCGCACCCAG
>JAKFYL010000353.1 GCA_021730845.1 Planctomycetota bacterium
GAGCAGCTCGGCTTCTACACCGTCGGTTACGGTTGCACGACCTGCATCGGCAACTCGGGCCCGTTGCCGGATTCGGTCGGTCGGGCGATCGAGAAGGGCGGCCTGGTGGTAGCTGCCGTGCTTTCCGGCAACCGCAACTTCGAAGGTCGAGTGCACGCGGCCGTGCGCGCAAACTATTTGGCCTCGCCGCCCCTGGTCGTGGCTTACGCTCTGGCGGGTCGCGTGGATTTCGATCCGACCACCGAGCCCCTGGGCAAGGACAAGGCCGGCAAGGACGTTTTCCTCAAGGAAATTTGGCCGACCCGCGACGAATTGCGCCAGGCCGTGGGCAAGTTCGTGACCGAGGAACAGTTCAAGCGCACCTACGCGCAAGTATTCGAGGGCAGCGAGAGCTGGCGCGCCCTACAAGTACCCACTGGAGATACCTACGCTTGGGATGAGGCTTCGACCTACGTCAAACGTGCGCCGTACTTCGATGGCATGGGACGCGAACCGGACGCTTTCCAGGAAGTCACCGGGGCGCGCGTGCTGGCGTTCCTGGGGGACAGCATCACCACCGACCACATTTCGCCTGCGGGATCGATCAAGCACGGCAGCCCCGCGGCCAAGTGGCTGGCTGCGCGCGGGGTAGCTTCCGAAGATTACAACCAGTACGGCGCACGCCGCGGCCACGACGACGTCATGGTGCGCGGTACGTTTGCCAACTTGCGCCTGCGCAACAAGCTCACGCCCGGCGTCGAAGGCGGCGAAACCATGCTTTTGCCCGATCGCAAGCCCATGTCGATTTTCGACGCTTCGGCTACCTATCGCGAGCGCAAGGTCCCCCTGATTCTGCTGGCAGGCAAGGAATACGGGTCCGGCTCGTCGCGCGATTGGGCAGCCAAGGGACCTTACTTGCTCGGCGTGCGAGCCGTGATCGCCGAGAGCTACGAGCGCATCCACCGCTCCAACTTGGTGGGCATGGGCATCGTTCCGCTGGAGTTCCCCGAGGGGCAAACCGCGGAAAGCCTAGGGCTAACGGGCACGGAAGCGTTCGATATCTACGGGCTTGCTAGCGCGGTCGAAGGCCCGTTCGGTTCTGGTCGTACGGCTACCGTGCGAGCCACCAGCGTTTCGGGCAAGGACACGCAGTTCGAAGCACGCATACGCATCGATACGCCCACGGAAAAAGACTATGTGCGTCACGGCAACATCCTGCGTTACGTGCTGCGCAAGCTGCTGAACCAGTAAGGGCAATAGCGAGGTCGTGAACGCCCCGTTCGCGAGGCGCATGGTGTGTGCTAGCGCGGCCGAGTTGGCGCGTGCCGCGGCCATGCACGTGGCACAGGTCGTCAGGCATTCGGTGGCCCAGCGAGACTGGGCCTATCTTGCGCTTCCCGGCGGTCCCAACGCGCGGCGCATCTTCGAGGAAATGGTCCTGTTGCAGCTGCCGTGGGACAAGGTCGAGTTCTATTTCCTCGACGAGCGCTGCGTCCCGCCCGTGCACCCGGCCAGCAATTTCGGCCAAGCCAGCGACATCTTGCTCGAGAACCCGCGCATCGGAGACCACCAGTTCCAGCGCATGCTAGGCGAGGAGCGCGATCCCGCGGCCGAGGCGCTGCGCTACGCCCAGACCCTGCCCGAGCGCTTCGACCTGGTGCTGGCCGAGCTGGGCAGCGAAGGCAACCTGGGTTCCATTTTTCCGCACTCCGCGGCCTTCGACGCAGATCCAGATGTGCGTGTAGTCGCGCTCGAAGTGCCCCACAAACCGCGCTTTCGATTGGCGCTCGCGCCCAAGGTGCTCGCTGACGCGCGCGACTCGCTCGTCTATGCGCGCGGGGCTGACCACGCCGTCGCGTTGCATGCCGCACTGCATTCGCCCATCGACGTGCGCGCCAGACCGGCGCAGCTGTTGTGCCATGGCTTGTGGCTGTGGGACAGTTCGTGCGGGGCGTCGCGCGCCTTCGGCCAGTAGCCGCTGCCCAGCTTCGCGCATAGGCCGAACGGGGCGCTTGGTCCGTGAATCGCGCCAGTTCGGTCGCGCTCCGTCGCTGGTCAGACTTGCCCGATCCAGCTCTTGTCGGCGACCGCCTTCCAGCGTTCCCGGATCGAGCGTTCGGCAACCACCGACAGCGGTCCCGCAGCCAGGAGGCCCACGTTCTGGCGCCAGCGTTCGGGCTTGGAAGTCCCCACTATCAACACATGCACACCAGGCTGCATGGCGGTGAAGCGCAGGGCCACGCCGGCCGGTCCGTCGACGTCTTCGCGCGCGCGCGCCTCACCCGAAGCGAACTCGTAGTTCAGCAACTGCAGTCGACGCCAGTATTCCTGGTAGTAACCATTCTCCGGCTTGGTGTCGTAGCGCCAGACTGCATTGGCGATGGGGCGTTTGGCAATCACTCCAAGGCCCTGTTCGCGCGCCTTGGGTAGCACCAAGTCCAGCGCCTCCTGGTCGCAGACGTTGATCGAGATCTCGAGCGCATCCAAGCGCCCCGTTTCAACCGCGTAGAGCGCGCTGGTCGAGTCACCGCTGTATCCGATGTAGCGCGCCTTGCCCTCCTTCTTGGCCTGTTCCAAGCCTTCGAGGCAGGCGCCCTTTTCCAATTCGCCTTGTGAGCAGGAGTGCACTAGCAACAGGTCGACGGCGTCGGTCTTGAGGCGTTTGAGGCTGCGCTCCACCGATCTCAAGACGCCCTTCTTGCTCCAGTCCGAACCGTTGACCCAGTCGTCCGCTGAGTGGCCGCACTTCGTGAATACGAAGTAGTCCTTGCGCCGATGCGCCACCGCCATCCCGATCGCAACCTCGGCGTCTAGGTAGCATTCGGCCGTGTCGATTACGTTCAGTCCAGAATCGAGCGCGGTATTGAGCAACTTGTCCACCAGCGCTTGATCGGTTTTTTCGAAACCGATCTCGGCGCTGCCGAAGCCCAGGACGCGCACCTTCAAATCGGTCTTGCCGAAGCGGCGCAACTCGAGCGGATTGGGAGCCCGGGCTCCGTCCTGTCGTGCGCCGCGGAGCGGGTGCGGTAGGCACGCCCAAGCCACGGCCCCCGAGGCGACTTGCAACAGGCTCCGGCGCGTGCTTCTCGTCGATCTCATGGCAGCGATGCTCCTGGCCACACCAGACTAGATCTTTGCCGAAAGTCGTGCTGCCCTGCCGCCGTGACCAGGGCAGGCTCCGAGTTCGGCGGCCGGGATGCGATCATGGCCGACAAGCATGTCTCGGAGTCTGTCGACTTGGCTCGCCTTGGCCGTCTGTTGCGCCTACGCGGCTTGGATGGCGCTCGGCGTCTCCATGGCGAACTCGATGGGGTGGGACGAAGCCATGCACGTGGCGTGGCCTTCCGCGCGCATGGTGTTGCACGCGCGGGGCGGCGAATGGCTCGATGTGTTGCGCGTCCTGCCCGACGGAAGCCAATACCCGTTCGTCTACCCACTCTACACGGCACTCGTGCAGGGCCTGTTCGGCCTCAACGAATGGGTCGCGCGCGCTGGATCGCGAGCGCTGTGGGGCGTGGGGCTGTTTGGCCTGTTTCTTTTGGCTCGCGAATTCGCGCGCGGCTCGCGGCTGCGCGGCATGGAACTGGCGCCGTGGTTGGTGCTGGTTGGCGCCATGACTTCTCCCATGGCGGTGGCCTTCTCTGGGAGCTTGTACCTAGAGATGCCCTTCGTGACCGTTTCGATCTACGCTCTGCGAGCATGGCTGCGCCGCGAACCTCCCTGTGACTGGCGGCGCGACCTGGCGGCGGGTGCCTGGATAGCGACGGCTTTTTTCACGAAGTTCAACTACGGCTTGTTGCTCGGCTTCGCGTTGTTCCTCGACTTGGCGCTGGAGTCCGCGCTCGAGTTGCGTGCGGGTCGAGCCCGGGCGCAGGCGCGCCGACTGGCGCTCTTGGCGCTCGTGCCGGTGCTGAGCTTCGCCTGGTGGTTCCTGTTGCCGTGGCCCGCGGATCTGGCTACGGCCGCGGTGCATCGCCACGCCATCCTGGAGTGGTTGGGAGGGAATCTCGAACTTGGGCGCACGCCTTGGACGCTGCGCGTCGTGGATTGGACCTGCCATTTGGTGCCCGCGCCGCGCGTGCTCGTGTTGCTCGTGCTTGGCATGTTGGTGACGGTCCGCGTCCTGACGCGACGCCCTGTGCGGGTGGCATGGCTGGCTTTTCTCGCGGCCAACATCCCGATCTGGCTGCACCCTTTCCACCACGACCGATTCCTTCTGCCTTCAGCGGTCCTGGTGTGGCTGCTCGGAGGTGCGGGTCTAGCCGCGTTGCTCCCCGCCGGGTGGCGCGCGCGCTTGGCGGCAATGGCCGTCCTGGCTGTCGTGTGCTTGGCCGCGCCCAAGCTGGATTCTTGGCCCTTGGCCCGGGCCGTGATGCACCCCGCGCCCGAGCAATACGACTACGCCAAGGCGCGCCTAGCCGAATTCCGCGATCTAAGACCGGCGCGCGTGATCCGCACGGCCGGCCTAGCGCGCAGCGAGCACGACGCCTTCGTGGATCGCCTCGCGCCGGCCGTGCGGCCGAACGATCACATCGGTTGGGTGGCGATGAGCCAAGAGTTTCCGCCCGCGGCGCTGCTGCTAGCGCTGCGCGAGCGCGGCCTGATGCCGGATGAGGCCCTTTTGGCCCGCGATCTCGATGCGGTCTTCGTTACGTTGGGCCTGACCGATCCCGGTTGGAGCGAAACCAAGATCCTCGAATGGGCGCGCGCCTATTCCGTGATCTTGACCACGGTGCCTCCCTACTTGACTGCGCGCACCGATCGAGCGTTCCTCAATCGGTACCACAACACGCTCGTGGGCAGCGGCCAATGGCAGTACACCAAGCTGGGCAGCTTCACGGTCGACCGCGGCGGCAAACGCGACGTGGAAGTCGTTGCGCTGCGCCCCACACGCTGATGGGCGCTGGCGAACTGACCTGCACAGGTAGTTTGATTGGGCGGATATTCAGCGGGCACTCGCGCCGGGAGCCCGTTGGTGGCGACGCATCCGATGAGCAGTCAGGGCTTTGCGAAGGCCTCACTCCAGCGGGATGGTATGAACGACGACGCCTACCTTTCCTGCGGCTGGTTTGGCCGTTTCCGTTGTCAGGTAATTGGTCTTGGCCTTGAGCGTATCGACCAATCGCTCGCGCGGAACTTCGGTGCCCCGATCCTCACTGCCGTGCTTACCTTTCAAGGTCGACACGACCGAAGTCAAGCGGCCGGAGTTCGAAGCGGGTCCAACCTTGTCGAAGTTATCCCACAACAACGTCTTGGGCGTCGCGTTGAGGCTGCCGTGGTGTCCTACCTTGTACAGGTCGACCTTGGCCAAAAGCGCACGATTGCTTTGCTTCTGGGCGCAGGTCTGCAAGGCGTAGGCCCAATTCTCAAGCTGCGCGTCCCCTGGGAAAAGCAACCGCTTGCCGCGCACTGTGAACAACAGGATCAGGCTGGTGTTGTTCATTTCCTGGTCGAGGGAGCGAACGATCTCCAGCAGAGACTCGCCTTGGGCCAAGTCCAGACGCCGGCGAAACCAGCGCACCTGGGGCGGAACAGACGCACGTTTCCTTCCCGATGGTATGGCTGCGTAGCCACTTGCTGGCCCGAGAGTGCGGGCCGCCAGGTTCCAGAACTCGTTCGGATCCTCGGACCTCATGGATTCGATGCCCGTGGACTGCGTCAGGTCCGGTGGTCCAAGCACGCGCACGCGCACGCCAGGCAACAGCTTGCTCAGCTTCAACTTCGTGCCATAGCGCGCGTAGATCGCGCGCCCAGCGGAACCCATGCGCTGCAAGTTCTTGACCGCGTTGATGTTGGCCAAGTTGTCTTCGCCCAAGAAGGCTAGTTGATCTCGAACCGTCTTGGGCAAGTGGGTGGCCTGTGAAGCAGCCAACGCGGCCCCGGCCACGGTGTGCAGATTGGCGAGCCGTCGTGCAAAGCGTGCGTGTCGGGCGCGCACGGACAGGCTGCCTGGAGAGAATCTGGCATCGCGTGCGATGTTTGGATCCTCCGTCCAAGGCTGCAGGACTACATCGGGCTGGCAGTCGCGGATGATCTTGCCCGAATCACCGTTGGCTCCTTTGTCTGAAAAGCCACTGATGTGATCCTGATGGCGGTGAGTCGCGACAACGACATGGAGTTTTCCGCCGCAATCGCTTTGGATCTGTCGAGCCACCTGCACCATCAGGTCCGCAGGCGCGGCCTTAGGCCGCTTGGTGGTTCCAAAGTCGATCAGGACGTGGCGAGTCGATGCGCTTTGGTACTCGAAAGACAACAAGAAACAATCGCCGAAACCCACGTTGTAGGCCCGCAGCACGGCACGAATTGGACGAGTAGCCATGTTACCAGCGCTCCAGCGAGTGTCGGTGCGTACCCAGGGCGCGCATGCGGTGCATCGTCGACAGTCGTCCGACGAAAGAGCCGCCCTTGCCGAAGTGTCCATAGCGCCACAAGTATTCGAGCCGTTGGCTTTGGGTTGCCCGTGCTAGCACTTCTTTCGAGACATGGAACTTCAGGCGGCCGAATTCGTCAAACACCAGAGTGCCTCCGCCGTACAACCGCACCTCGGTGTCGTGTGGCATTTCGGCCGGCGGATGGATGCCGAAGCCACGCAGTTCTTGGGCTTCCAGACGCAACAACTGGAAATACTCGGCGACAGTTTCGCGCAGGAAAAAACCATCCGAACCCATGCGCATGCACGGCCGCACGGAAATCACTTTGGTATAGGCCTCCTCGTGCAGCTTCAATTCCGCTCGGTTTTCCCACACGAAACGGAAGACCTCATCCTCGTCCGTACGCAGGGACTCTAGGTGCACGCGATCCAGGCGCAGCCCGCTAGGCGCCGGGGTCCAGGTTCCCGTTTCCTCCGCGGTACCCGGGGCCGGCTCGATGCCAAAAGCTCGAAAGCCGCGCAGTAGGTGGAGGCGGAAATGGTACTTCGAATCATCCGGTCGAATCTCTTGGTCCGCCGTGAGCATGGCGCTCAATACGTCCTCGAACTCGACGTGGACCGGCGGCATGTAGTCGAGTGAGCGGATCAGCATCGTGGCCAGGTAGTCAGCCGCTTCCGCGCCGTCCTCGGCCACGCGTTCAAGGCTGACGCGCCCGGGTTGGACTTCACCCAGCTTGGAGATACGTTCCCGCCACACCTTGACGAAGGTCTTGAGGATGGCAGCTACGAGGATTTCGCCTCGGAAATGTGGTTCGTCATACTCAGGATCGCTGCGCCAGCTTCGGCCTTCGCGAATGGCCACGCTGCGCCGCAAGGCACTGCCCCGTGCCGGATCGAGTTCTCGGCCCATTTCTTCGGCCAGTCCAAGCAGCGCACTTGTATGCAGTGCCGATTCGCTGAGGGCCGACTTGGCGATTTGGCCCTTGGAAAATGTCTTGGAAGAGTCGAGTAGGCGCGCGACCAGTTCTTTTTGCGAGAGCACGGAAAGGAGCGCTATCACGTCGGCGAAGCCCTCGTGGAACGCAGCCTGGTCAGGAGACGAAGGATCCATGTAGCGTTCGCGCAAGCCGTCGATCAACGCATGGGTCGTTTCGTGGACGACAATGTCGTGAGACAGGCACGTATCGATGACTTGCCCGTCTTGGCCCACGAACCACCCGAATACCAGGCCTTGATCACGCCGCGAGTAGTAGGCGTTGGCATCGGGCACGCCACGGGGCGCTACGTGGATCTGATGAGAATCGAAACCCCAACCCACGCGGCGCCCCAACGCGTATTCGAACCGCGCCAAGGTTTTCATCACCAGCGCGTACACATTGGCTGCGCGAAAGGCGGGCGACCGCGCGATGTGTGGCTGGCCATCGATCCAGCTCTTGGGAAGGCGTTCCGGCACACGATGGGCACCGGCATAGCGTCCGGATGCCGGCTCGTAGTCCACCACGTGAACACGATAGCCGCGCGGGCCAGGAGCGAGTCGTTCCGCGGGTACCTCGATGGCTGCCATCACGATCAAGCCTTCGGCGTCGCGCCGACCTGGATCTTGGGCGATCACCATCATGCGGCGGACGGGCGCCATGTCCGTTGGGGCGCTGCGTGAGGGAAGCGAGCGATTGGGGCGGGCCATTCGCGAATCCTAAACGACTAAGATCCCTTCCGCCTGCCACGCTAAGTCCCAGAATCTTGCACTCCCGATCAAGGGATCTCGATGCGGCGTTCCTCGCCCTCGGCGAGTTCGAGGTCGAGTGCGATGGGGGGCGCACCTGGGCGATCCACCTGGACCACGCATGATCCTGCCGCCACGTCAGCGCGCCAGACTCCAGCGAGTGACTCGACCATGGAACCGGCCAAGCGGACCGAGCTGATGTTGCCAGCCAACGTCAGGCGAGCCAGCCGCGGCATGTTCACTGGCACATGCTGCGCCGGAACACCCGCCGGACCAAAACCGGCCGCATGGACCGAGGTGAAACCGTCGCGCTGGAACTGCGCTACCCAACGCGTACGCCGGGGTGCGGAGAATTCGATGCTCCCGTCGGAGGCTGTCGCGGCGAATCTTGGGTCGTCCGTGACTGTGATGAACTCCACAGTGACGTCTTGGATCGGCAACCCAGAGCTGTCCTTGACTTCGAACGCCACAGACCCTAAAGGCGCGCGCGAAATCGGCAAGCGCGGACGCCCGACGAAATAGATTTCTTGGCTCAGGTCGACTTGGCTATCGGCCTCTAGGGGTGGCAGCACTGCGCGTCGCCACTGACCGATCGAATCGAACCACAAAGTGATCGGCGTGCCTTGGGGAACGTGCACGACGGTCGGCCCATCTGAGGATTGGCACTCGATCGTCCTGGAGTCATCGAGAACCTGCACGTGCAGCCAGCCCGTTGCCCCCGCCGGCAGCGTCACCGCCAAGCTGGGTTCGGCGCGCGGCGAAAAATCGAGCCCGGTTCCTTGGGCTCCAATTTCGAAGTCGCGCACATCTTCGCGCCAGCCCGAAAAATCGAGGCCACAAACCGCGAAAGCTCGGCCGCGAGGCAATTGGTGATCCCCTGGGCCGAAGGCCGTCGTACCATCCTCGCAGACGACGGCCACGGGGATCTCGCCCAGGTTTGGGTCCGGAGTTGCCGTTTCTTGCAAGGTGATTCGCACCCGGCTGTCCGTGGGCAGTTGGCCGCGAGGTGTTTCTCGGCTTGGATGCAGCGGGATCACCCTTCCACGCGCAGCGTACGTGGGTTGCAGACTGAGTTCGCCGAGCGGATCCCACACGACCAGACTCGACGCGCGATCTCCAAGCCCAGCCGGCAAATACGCGCTCCCATCCGAACTGGTCCAGGCTGTGCGCATGGGTCTGTCGAGGGTTACTACGCGGCGGCCCGGCATGGGTTTCCCGTCCGAATCCATGAGGCGCATGAAGAGTCCAGCGCGGCGAGGGAGGCGCAATTCCACCGAGCCGTAATACGCGCGCTCCTTTTCCAAGTCGGAAAGTCCCACGCTGGCGACGGGGCCGTAGCCCGGTGCCGTCACTTCCAAGTCAGCCCAGCGATGCAGTTCGGGCAGGGAGTCGAAGCGAAACCGTCCCCAGGCGTCGGTCACCGTTTCGACGGCTGGTACGGCGTGCATACACGTTTGCCGGCTGCGCAAGGATGCGCCTGCGATGGGCAAGCCGTCCAAGTCGAGCACCCGGCCCTCCAGGGACCGTGCAGGAAAGAGCGAGAACTCCTCGTTCCACAATTCGCTGATCGAGAGTTCGACGCTCTCGAATCCTGCGGAACTGAGGCGCGCCTTTTCGGCTCGCAAGTAGTTCCTCGCGACGGGCAATCGCACACCTCCGTCGCGGCCGCTAGTCCCGCTCGCAACTGGCAAAGCGAGGCGTGTAGGCTCCGCGCCGTCCTCGGTGAACAACTCGACCAGGACTCCGCTCAGCGGAGCGCCCGTGAGAGCGTGGACAATGCGCGGGTGGATCCACGCCTCGCTGCTCGCGCGCGGATCGGGCGCCAGTTGCGCGATCACTTGGGCCGACTCGCTTGCGGCAAGGCCGCGGACCTCCAACAACTCGGGCGCTTGTGCGTGAAGCGCAGCCGCGAGCCCAACGACAGCGATGTGGTAAGCGAGCATGCGCGCCATGATAGTCATGCAGCGGGCGGAGGGGCCAAAGCCGTGCGCGCCTGCAGCCCTGGAATGCCGCCTTGCAGGATCGCCGCGTCGAACAGGGAACGTCCGCTAGCGCGGTGAACCCCAGCCGTACTCCCACACATGCGCGGGTGGCAGCCGCGAGCCACTCGTAGCGGAACTCAGCGTGAACGACCACCCAATCGGCGCAGCATCGAGGTCGTCGTGTCGTCCATTGAACTGCGTACCTCCCCAGCGCGTTCCGATCGCAACCATTTCGAACGCAACGAACCGTCCGGCCATGGGATCGAACACGGCTCGACCCACGAGTTCGGCTTCGACGCCGCGCTCTCGCGGGCTCGGGCCTTTGGCGTCACGAAAGTTGTTCACGGACCAGGTCCCCGTGGCACGAGCGCGCGCCGTACCAGAGATGGTGAGTTCCACCCTGTCGGGCGTCGCTGCGATCACGGTGCTTGATATGTTGGCGACTTCTACTTCACCGCGAGCAAATGCATTCGTCTGGCCCCGCACACTGTCGACCAGGTGCAATCGCACCAATCGCTCGGAAACGGCCTTGGACCATGGCAATGTCGCGCCGGCCGTCGGCGGCGTGGGAACGAGCGCGGTTGCCTCCTGGCGTGAGAACCAGACGCGATCCAGATTCCAGGCCGCTTCGCGCCAATCCACGCCGGCGGATGCGCGCTCCACGTCACGGACCACGCAGCGCAAGACCAATCCGTCGGCAGGGTGGAGTGCCTCCCAGCGCAAGCTGGCGCTTCCGTCCGGAACGGGTTCGCTGCGTTGCTCCTCGCTCAAGGCCCTCCAACGCTCGAGGGCCTCGTCCAACATGCGCGCCACGGCCGCAGCGTCGCGGCTGTTGATCGAACCTAGGAGCTGTCCGCCAGCCGTGGCAGCGTAAATGCCTTGCCTGGTTTCGCTGGGCTGTGTTCTGCCAGCGTAGTGCCCCTGCTCTGCAATTTTTTGGAAGAGAGCACATTCACGGTCCTGTCCGGTCTGCAAGTGATGAACTTCGTCCGCGACGGCCACGAAGTGCGCCATCCGTTCCAAGATCTTGGGATCCGTCCAGACCGACCGTCTGGCAGCCACGCCGTTGTTTCATGTGCAACCGAGCGGATGTCCGTTCATGGCCCACAGCAGAATCGGCTTGTGGGAGGCGTGTGCTTCGAGCGCGGCCGACAAGAACTCCGAACGCCAAGCAAGGCCAAGGAACTCCAGTTCGGCCGGCTTGGGATCGATGATTTCGGACCATTGCTCCAGAGTCTTGCCACCAAGCAGCGCATGCTGCGCTTGCGGTACCACGGCCCACGAGGAACGCATGGGGCTCAGGGCTGTCAAGGCCAGTAGCAGCGCCGGAAGAGCGTGTCGCATGAGTGGATGGACGAGCGGCCCGCTAGCGGATCCGCACGCTGTACACTGGCGGCAGATTGTTGGCTACTGCTTGCCAACGGTGGCCGCGGTCTTCGCTCACGTACACATTGCCCGTCGTGCTCCCAAAGGCCAACAGGTCTCCCTGGATCGCGAGCGCGTGCCGATACACGACATCGTAGGCGTGTTCCTGCGGCAATCCCTGGCGCAATTGCTCCCACGATTCGCCGCCGTCCTTCGTGTGGGCGACGAACAGTGCTCCGTTGATCGCCGTGCGATGCGAGTCGGCAACGCCTGGGACTACCCACGCCGTGCGGCCATCGGCGTCGTCCACGGCAACGGGGAACCCGAAATGCACTCCTTGGTGCGGGTGGCTGACTTTGCGCCAACTGGCAGCTGAGTCGCTGCTGGTAAACACGCCGCAGTGGTTTTGCTGCCACACGTGGTTCGGCTGCGCGGGACACAGCACCAACGCGTGCGGATCGTGCCCGGCCCATTCCGCCGTCGGGTCCGGCGAATAGTCCATGGTCAATCCTTTGTTGCGCACGCGCCAACTGTTGCCACCATCGAGTGATTCGAAGACACCGGCGGTCGAGATCGCGACGAGAATGCGCTTGGGATTCTTGGGGTCGACGGCGATGGAGTGGATGCCGGGTGCGAATTCGCCTTCTGCGGCGGGCGTTCCGTACCACTTGGTGGTTCCGTTCCCCGTCCCCGCAAACAAATCGCCGCCGCGCGATTCGTGGTTCCACAACGGCCGATTGAGTTCAAAGTTCTCGCCGCCATCGCGACTCACGAACAATCCCCCGGGTATCGTGCCCACGAAGATCTGCCCCGCAGGTCCGAATGCCATCACCCAAAGCTTGAGCAAAGTCGCGTCCTTGAGCGTGGGTGCGCCTTCTCCCGGACCCGTCTCGCTGGGCGGCGGCGGCATGTAGTGTCGGGATCCTTCCGGATAGCGGATCTGGGGCGCGTCCTTCCAGGTCACCCCGCCGTCCGTGGAACGCGATAGTTTGGCTCCCCAGTGGCCGTGCCCGAGAGCTGCCCAATAGGTACCAGTCGTGGGGTCGCGGTCGAAGAAGTTGACTCCGACTCCAGCGTGACCGACCAAGCGCGGGCGCCATCGGCCTGCGATCTTTTCGATGAAGAAGGTGCCCTTGCGAGTGCCGAGTAGGACTGTGTGTGTCATGTATTTGTCGCGCCGCGTTGTTCCAAGGCGCGTCCACGAAATGAAGAATCTCTAGCCACCGCTGAGTGCCTGAACGATGAGCACTCGCGACTGCGGTGCAACTAGGTCGGTCAAGGTCGTGCGATCACTCACGCGTTCCTCACCGATGTAAATGTTTACATGCTGGCGCAGCCTTCCGCGCTCATCACATACGTAGAAACCGATTCCCGGCGCCAGAGTTTCCAGGCCCTGAATCACATCGCCGATCGTGCTGCCGGGGACCTCGATTGTCTTGCCGTTGAGCTGCGGAAAGAATTGGTACAGGTGGTGGGTGAGGTCTACGCGGGCCATCGGCACAATGATACGCCAGCCATCATGCACTGCCGAGCCATGCCTTTTCGTGCAAGAATTACGCAATCTCGAGCGCTCCGCTGGCAGGCGTCGCGCGGCGAACTATTCCTGCGCGGTCACCCACGCTCCCCGCTGTTCGTTCCCATCGGGCGCTTCCCAGGTTCACCGCCGCGCCCGTTTGCGACGCTGCCCCGGGACTTCCCACACATCGACGAGTCCATGTCGCCGCCATCCCACGCACAATAGCCACGTCCGCGCGGCCGCCACGGGCGCCGGCAGCCCCTGGAACAGTCGCCGAAATGCGGTGCGATAACCTTCGAACCAGTTGCCGGATGTGAATGGATCCACTCGACCGCGTACTCCCAGATGCTTGGCTGCGTTCTGGAGCACATAGGCCAAGGCATCGCGGACTTCCCTGGGAGTTGCGAGCACATGTGCGTGGAAACGGTCCCTGTGAGTTCCGGAAAGTCTGGCAGCCTCAACTCGATGTCTGGAACATGCCAGACTTTCCGGAACTGACATGCGGCTGGTTCACGCGGCGGGCATTATTTCGCGAGCTATTGATCGTGAGCGGAGTGTTCCGAGATGCGCGTGCAAGTGGGACCGCACGGTGCAGTGACCGCGCAGCGCGCTCGATGACGATGGGAGTGGCCGTACGCTCAATCGGCGATGCATGAACCACGAGTCGGCACGTTTTCTCGGCTGGTCTGGGGGTGCGGAGTGCGCAAGGGGTGGGACCATGAGTGGCCGCCCGGCACGGATCTCCTAGACGGGCGCGAGGCCGCGGCAAGGGCTTTCAACACGGGCCGCTAGGTCATCCCAGTCCAAGTAGCTTCGGCCACCGCCTTCCAGCGCTCGCGAATCGTGCGCTCGCGTTCTGGCTTCAAGTGGCCGGCGCGAAGCAGATCGATATTCTGTTGGATGCGGCTGGGCTTGGAAGTACCCACGATCAGGACATGCACGCCTGGCTGCATGGCTGTGAAGCGCATGGCCACGCTGGCCGCTCCATCGGCATCCTGGCGCGCACGTGCGTCGCCCGTTGCGAAGTCGTATTTAAGGGCTTGGAGGCGCCGCCAGTACTCCTGGTGGTACCCGTTGTCCGGAAGGGAGTCGTAGCGCCAGGCCGCGTTGGCGATCGGGCGCTTGGCAATCACGGCCAGGTCACGTTCGCGCGCCTTGGGAAGCACGAGATCCAGGGCTTCTTGATCGCAAATGTTGACCGAGATTTGCAGCGCGTCGATGCGCCCGGTTTCGACCGCGTAGAGGGCAGCCTGCGAATCGCCGCTGTAGCCGATGAAGCGCGCTTTGCCGGATTTCTTAGCGGCTTCCAGTCCTTCCAAGCCCTCGCCTTGCTCGAGTTCGCTCTTGGAGCAGGAATGCAGCAGGAGCAAATCCACGGCGTCGGTGCCCAGGCGCTGCAAGCTGCGCTCCAGGGAACGCAGCACGCCAGCCTTGGTCCAATCAGATCGGTTGCCACCTTCCGCGGACCAGTGGCCGCACTTGGTGAAGAGCAAGAAGTCCTTGCGTCGATGCGATACCGCCTTCCCGATCGCTACTTCGGCGTCGATATAGC